>NZ_AEXS01000167.1:0-145629 GCF_000204455.1 Paenibacillus sp. HGF5
AGCAGCTCTGCCAGCTCGGCCGCGCGGGCGGCTTCCGCCTGCTGCAGGGCTGCGTAGCTGGCGGAAGCCGCGGATTGCGCCAGGAGCTCGGCGCCCTGGCGCTCCAGCTCCTGCAGACGGACGGCCGCAGCGTCCGTCAATGCCGCCTTCAGCCGATCGGCAAGCACCAACACGGCCATGCGGTAGCTGCCCTTGATTTCCTCGGCCAGCTCCCGGTTATAGTTCAATACATATTCGCCCGACACCGTTGCTTCCGGATTCACGGTTCGCGTAATCATATCTTCCCGCACGCCCGGAAGTTCGGCGTCCATCAAACGTTCCCATTCGGCATTCCATTCCGCATGCTGCTCGACGCTATTGCGGAACAGCGAACGCAGATGCCAGTCAACCTGCGAAGAGGTCTGTTCCTCCAAACGATGATGGAAGGCCTCTAGACGGCGACGGCGCTCTTCCTCCGTCTTGCCGCCCGAGAAGAGGAACCCGACCTTAAAGCCGGATTTTCGGCTCTCCAGGAAGGACAGGCTTAAATCCCGAACATCCGCCGGCGTTAGATTGGCATTGGCCAGCAGCTTATCGGCTTCCTTTCGGAGTTCTGCGCGAATCGATTCCGGCAGCCCCGCTACGGTTCTTTTTTGTTCTTCCAGCTCATGCAAGCGTGCTTGCAGCGCCGCTGCAGCCTCCTCGCCGCCCATTTCCTCCAGCAGCCGTTCCTTCTCATCCTGATGACTGCGGGTATAGGCTTCCACATGCTGATCCGCAGCATGACGAATGGAGCAGGAAACGCTATGGCGCAGCAGCGGCTCCTTCCGGGATATCAGTTCGGCGATCAAAGACTTCAGCGTCTCCCATTGATTATAGGGATGGTCCTGTACTTTAAGCGAGGTGCATAACAACCCTTTGTACGTGATCTTCCACTGGGCGAACGCCTTCTTGACGTCGTTCAGGTAAGAAGACAGCGTCAGCTCGTCATCACGATGCTTGTCGATCTGATTCACGATCAAATAGAGCGGCTTCCCCCAATCCGACAGGCTCTTGGCAAACATCAGATTGCTCTCCGACTGCACATGATTGTAATCCATGACGTAAAACACGATGTCCGCCATATGCAGTGCGGAATGGGTGGCAAGCCGATGCCCGTCGTCGGTCGAATCGACGCCGGGGGTATCCATCAACACTCCGTCCGCGCCAAGCAGCGGCACGTCATCCCACACTTCAATCGCGGAATACTCCCGGCCCTCCTTGCAGTATTCCGCGAGTTCGTCGATCGTTACCTTGATCGGCTCCCCATGGTCCGCGACAGTCCGGTGAATTAATGCCCGGGGCTCCCCGCTTCGAATCGTGACCACATTGGCACTCGTCGGTACCGGACCCGAGGGCAGCACCTTTTTGCCGCAAAGCGCATTGATCATGCTTGACTTCCCAGCTGAAAAATGACCGCAGAAGGCAAGCGTCAGCTCGCCGCCAGTACCCTTGCGTATCAAATCCTCGGTCAATGCGGAGGAAGACTCGTCATTCCAGTCCAAAAAACGGTCCCGGACTCTATTTAATTCCGTCATGCTGTATCCGATTTCATCTGTCATCAACTTCAATGTCATTTCTCGCTCCTGTCCATTGATCTCTCATCTCTGACACCATCTGTTCACATCATTTTATTTTATCACCGCTTGCGCCGTAAAGGAATCATTTCATGTTCGCCGTTTGCCCCGCTCTATGCAAAATGGCAGGTCAAGGAAGAATCGCTTCCTTGCCTGCCATGGGTTCAACATCTCATTTTTTAAAACATCAAATTTGAAGAACTTAAGATACGACGGTGTTCTCTTCGGCCGGAATCAAAATTTCGAACACGTTTCCGTGCTGCAAAATGGTTAAACCGCGAGACTTATCGCGCATCACAACCACTTCCGGCTTCTGAGACATGCGCTCCAAGTAATGCTCGGGAGCATCCCCGGAGTGGCTGAACGTCACGCCTTCCACTTCCTGCTCTTCATTCTCGCTCAGTTGGCTCTGGCTCTCCACCACATGTTCAAAAATATCCGAGAACAATTCAAAATTGTCGGTGTAAACAGAGATGCATTTCATGTGTAATCCCATCCTCTTTTAAATTTAGCTCCTGCTGATCCGGGGTGCATTCCTTTTTCACCTTGCGAATATCCGGCATTTCAATTCGGTCACAATTGTTTCCAGATTTCCATTCGCCCATGCGGCCGAAATAGAAATCCGGAGACAAAGGCAAGCGCGCTGGCTTGCTTGCAATAATGCCCATTCGCCGGCTGTCAAAGTCCGGTGTTCTCCCGAATCAGATGAACCGTTTCTTTTTTTGTCTGTTTCTTGCTGGTGTTACGGTTGTTCCTTATTCTTCCTGACTGCTAAGGTTTTCATACGTTTCTTTCCTTCGCGGCAAACATCCAGCAGCGGGCATACCGGGCATTGCGGATTTTGAGCTTTACAGTGGTACCTTCCGAAAAAAATGATCCGATGATGCGTCATCGTCCATTCTTCACGCGGCACCCGCTTCATCAGCTTTTTCTCCACTTCCAGCACGGAATCTTTCCAAGCAGCCAGTCCGAGCCGTTTGGATACCCGCTCCACATGCGTATCCACCGCAATGGCAGGCACGCCAAAGGCGTTGGAAACGACGACATTGGCCGTCTTGCGTCCAACCCCGGGTAATTTGACGAGCTCGTCATGAGCTTCCGGTACTTCCCCGCCATACTGTTCGATCAGAATCCTGCACAAGTTCTGAATATGCTTGGCCTTGTTCCGGTATAACCCGATCCGTCTGATATCCTGCTCAAGCTCCTCGATCGGTACCGATACGTAATCCAAAGGCGTTTTGTATTTCTGAAACAGATCCTTTGTTACTTTATTAACCGTTTCATCCGTGCACTGGGCAGACAGCAGCACGGCGATGGTCAGCTCAAACGCATTGCTGTGATTCAGTTCGCAATGTGCATCCGGAAACATGCTCTCCATCGTGTCCAAAATATGCCGTACCGTTGCCGCATTCATATGAATTCCCTCCCGCAAAAAAAAATCTTGATGCGGAAATCCCCGCATCAAGACGGTGTTTCTCGAGCAATCCCAGGTCGATAATTTACTGTTTTACGATCTCAACAACGACACCGTTGTTTAAGTACAGTACAATATTATCATTTTCCTTAAGGGATTGCACGGACAAAGTAGTGTCACCTTGATGAACAAATACTTTATCGGATAACGTAAATCGGTAATTATCGTTAATCGATTTGCGTTTCACTTGAATTTCGGTGTTGTTCGCCTGCCAGAACGCACGCTCGATCTTCTCCAGCACTTGGATGATCGTTACGCCTTGAATGTCTTTTCGAATCTCAACGCGATCTCCCTGCGTCAACGTGCTTAAGTTCGAAGCCGTCGAACCATTCTTGACGACCTTGACGCCGCTGCTTACGCCTAGGGTCTGGCTGTTGCCCGAATGATCTTTCACGGTCAATACATTGCCCGAAGCATCCAAGCTGGTGACTTCGCCAAGCGTCAATTTGACTTCGGCAACCGAAACAGCCGTTAAGCCTTGAAGCGTAATATTAACGAGAGTTCCGGGACGCAGGTCTGCAAGCAGGATCGCTTGTCCGCTATCGCCGGTCAATGTTGCTTTGTCCGTATAAATATCGCTTGTAGCGCCATTCGCTTTCACTCGAATGCGGTTTTTCGTCGGTTCGGTGAATACGACTTCGAACTGCGCGGATGTCTTAAGCTTCAGGCTCTGCAAGTAGTCCTGGTTGGTCGACAGCTGCGCCGAAACCTCGTCGCCGGCACGCACATCCGCCAGGGAAGCGTTCGATTTGCCGAAGATTTCTACAAGCAGCGTGCTGTTGTATGGAATTTCCTCTACTTTTCCGTTGGCGGCCACAATCGATATCACTTTCTTGGCTGTGTTAATGCTGCTGATTTTACCTTCAACTTTATAAACCACTTCCAGTGAAAGTGCTCGGGTACCAATGAGCGATACGCTGACCTTGCGTCCTGCTCCAAGCAGCGGCTCCACTTTATCCAGCGTTGTTCCGTTGCTCGATTCCAGCTTCGTCTTATCATCCAGGATGATGACGCGAGGCTGATTGTTAACATCCTTGACGGTCAGCCAGTGCGTCTTCGCATCGTAATTGACAATAGTGACGGCATCCAGCTGTTCCATTTGACGGCCCGTTACTTCGATCTTCGTGATTTTTTCCTCGCCATTGATGGTCAGCGTCACTTGATCGCCGGATACGGCGTCCGCGAGCAAATCGGACAAGACGGGCTTCGCCACGCCACTCATAATAATTTCCGGCTTCTCCGCCAGAAACTTCGTTTCGAGCTGCGTGCTTCCGCTGCGCTTATACGTGATGGTTTTTCCGTTTTCTTCAACTGAATACAGCATCGCCTGTACCGTACGGTCGACGCTTTGCGTGACTTCCACCGATTGAAGAATGCTGTTTTTTACCGTGAAATTCACGGTATAACCATTCTTCAGCTCCGCCGGAGACAGAATTTGATTCTGATAGCGAATGACGGTAGCATCATCCCACGTGTACGTGTCCTCATAACCGGTGCTGTCCTTAAGGGTTACTCTTTTGTTCGCCGTATCCACGTTTTGGACGACGCCCGCTCCGGTCTTGTTCACCAAGCCGCTCTTCACGCGGATCGACACGATTTTCTTCTGCGGGCTGTAGGTTTCGCGCTCAATGGTAAGCAAGCTGCCCGCAGCAAGCGTCTTCGGATCGATTTGGATGCCGTTCTGGTCGAGGAAAACCGTGCTTGGCTCGTAACTCAGCTCTTCAAATGTACTGCCTGTATCAAGCCAAATCACGTTGTTCGGAGACAAACGGGCATACGTGCGGTCAAACCGCTCCACCTGCTGGGATGGATCCGTAATTTCCACGTAAGCAGCCGTTCCGTTATTCGCGACGACCACCGCTTGCGTGTATGGATTGATGTCCGAAAACTGCAATCTTTTCTCCGAATCGGACGCAAAATAAGCTGTGGAAGAATCCAGCTTGAATGAATTCAGCTTGCCGTCGGCATACAGCTCCAGTTTGCCGTTCTCAATCGAAGCGATGGAGCCTTTGTATTGGTTCTCGTAATTCGTGGTAATGTACGCTTGAGCCCGGCTGAAGAACGTTGCAAGCTGGGCACGGGTAACCGCCCCTTGCGGATCGAATTTGTTTCCGTTCACGCCTTTGGCAAGGCCCAGCTCAACCGCCACATTAACGTATCCCAAACGTTCCGGGGATATCTTGGCGTTGTCCGCAAAGCCTGTCGCTTTATTTTTGGCGGCATTGGCCTCCGCGGTACGTCCAATGGAACGGACAAGCACTTCGGTTATCCATTCCCGGGATGCTTTCTGCGCGCCCCAAATGACTTTCTCGTCCGTGTATCCGGATTCTTTTTGCTTGTCGAGCAGGTTTTGCTGAAAAGCCAGTTCAACATACTTCGTAAAATAATCGTTCACTTTAACATTTGTCGGTAATGTCGCAGCGCCGCTGCTTAATTGATCCTGCATGCTTAAGAACCGGATCGCCATCGTTACAGCTTCCTGCTGCGTTACAGGATCGTTCGGACGAAACTTTCCGTTATTCCCGGTCACGATCCCCTGTGCTGCTAATTGATAAATGTACTTTTCTCCCCAATAACCGGCATTCACGTCGCTGAATACGTTAATGGCCGTTTGGGGTGCATTTGCCGTTGTCGCATTTGCTGCTTCTTCATCTGCCGAGACGATCGAAGCTCCGCCTCCGAATGCTATAAGTCCGGCCATGACGGCGGAGACCACTTTTTTGGAATGAACATGTTTGCTGTGTCTAAGTACCATTTTCTTTCCCCTCTCAATTACTACTGCTTCATCATATACTAATATTCGACAGCAGATCGTGATCTCCTTCAACCATCATTACCGAGTCATTGGATTTTCCAAATCGACATGCCCCATCAACGATTCGGTCTGCTGACCATCGACCAGAATTTGAAGTGATTTTACTTCGTCAAACTGGAAGAACGTTTTCTTGATGGCATCGACGGCAAACGACTCGCCGCCTGCACCCAAGTTGGCTTCGTCAGGGACCGTCACGTCGAGCGTCAGAGCGCCGTTTTCGAACTTTAACGAATTCAGCCCGATTTTCTCCCACAGGGGAACCATATCGGCCTTATCGCTCTTTTGCAATGCTTGATATGCAGCTTCGTATTTTTCCTGATCATCCTTATACGAAATCTCTGCTGAGCCTTCAACCAGCTCCATCAAATCCGGGTCCGTATAATAGGCTTTGATGCTCTCCGTTTTGGCTTCCGGCGCTGTCGCTTCATTGCCGCCGTTCCCTGTTGACGTGCCACCGGATCCGTTCGATGTTCCCCCATTGCTCTGTCCTGTCTGATCATCAGGTGCAGGTGTCTCTTGCCCCGGCGTATCGTCCGGTGCTGCTCCGGGTTTCTGCCCGCAACCGGCACCAATCAGCATAACGGCTGCCAATAGTCCGACTGCCCAAATTTTTTTATTCAAAATAGCCACCTCCTGCAATCACGATCACTGTCGTATCGTTAATCAACCTTCAAATAATTTTTGATGCCTCTGACAATTGCCTCGGCTACCCGATCCTGCGTTGCCGGATCAAACAGCTTGCTCTCATCGGTCTTGTTGCTCAGGAACCCGACTTCCAGCAGGGCGCCAGGCATCTTGGTCTCGCGAATGACATGGAAATTGCCGTATCTCACGCCGCGGTCTTTTAAGCCCATAGCCTTCACAATCTCTTTATGAAGGGCATTCGCCAGCGCCTTGTCAGATTCATTGTAATAATACGTTTCGGTTCCGCTTGCAGTGGAAGGGCCGCTATTAGCATGTATCGATATGAAAACATCAGCCTTCAGATCATTCGCAATCTTCGCGCGATCCTTCAGCTCGAGAAAAGTATCGTTACTGCGAGTCAAAACGACTTCGATATTTTTTTCTTTGGCCAACAACTTCTCAACTTTCAGCGCCATCGCGAGGTTGAAATCCTTCTCCCTCTTCTTCGTTACCCCGATTGCTCCCGGATCATGATCTCCATGACCCGCATCAATGACCACGAGTTTCTTTCCGCCCGTACCGGGTTCCGGCGCAGGGTTAGAGGTCGTGTTCAGATCCACAATGAACAGGCCCGATCCGTTCTCAAGGCCTGATACGGTGTAGTTCTTGGCATAGTTCAGATCAATGACGATCCGCACGGTCATCGGGTTGCTGTTATACAGGGAGTAACGGACGGCTTTGACGTCCGGGTAACCCGACACCGTCATCTGGCCGCTCTTCGTCACGTCATCGAAATCGGCGTTGCTGCTGAACGTCTCGGAGAAATTCGTGTTCGCCATATCAATGACGATACGGTCCGGACTGCTGAGCTTCGACACCTTCGGCTTCGCATTGCCCGTAACGGCGACCATCAGCCTGTTTTCGCTGAAGCTGAGACCGTCCACGGTCGACGTAGCGACGCCGGATTCTTCGCCAGGGTTACTACCATCGTAAGACGAGGTAAGATAGACTGCCTTCTGCGTGTTATCCCATCTTACTTGAAGGCCCATCTGCTCACTTACAAAGCGAATCGGAACGAGGGTCGTTCCGCCTCGAAGAACAGGCGCCTTCGTCATTAGAACACGCTGGCCGTTTATGTCGGCATACTGACTTCCGATCACCATCGTCACTTTCTGCCAGGCGTCTTCAACCGTTACCGTCTTTGCTGCCTTGTTCCAATTCACGTTAAAACCGAGATTTTCGGAAATGACACGAATCGGGACCATGACGGTACCGTTGTTGTTCTCCACCTTCACGCCAGATGACAGATTGATTTGTTGACCATCCAGGTAAATCCTTGCGCTGTACGAACTCGCATCCGCCATTTTAGGAAACGCAATCATGATGACAACCAGAAACATTAAAAAACCGAACTTCTTCATCCTTCACCCCTACCATCCTATTATTTTGCCATAGATTGGCGTTTCTGCACTCGGCCTGTCCGACATTACCTGACAACCTATAGACGCTTAGACTCACTGAAAGTTGCGAAATTGTTCCCTATTTACCAAAAAAACACCTATTTCGACAAACGAAATAGGTGTTTAGTCCTTCATATGAAATTCAAAAGTAGTTCTTTTGTTCTATTTCCGAGTCATAGGATGCTCCAGCTCAACATGCCCCATTAAACTCTCAATCTGATTGCCGTCTACAAGCAATTCCAAGGACTGCACTTCCTCGAACTGGAAGAATGTTTTTTGCAATGCGTCAATCGCAAACATTTCCCCTCCAGCTCCAAGATTCGCCTCTGCCGGCTTGGTGATATCCAGCGTTAATGCTCCGTTATCGAACTTAAGTGACTTGAGCGTGATTTTATCCGACCATAATGGATTCAACTCGGCATCTCCGCTCTTTTGAAGACCTTCAAAAGCCTTCTTATATTTATCCTCTTCGCCCGAGTACGTGATCTCTTTGCTGACTTCTTTCAAATCCATGATCTCCGGGTCCGTATAATAGAGTTTAATATTCGCTTTCTTCGCTTGATCCTCCGCAGCGTTCACGTCCTTCGTATCCACTGGCGTACCTGTACTTCCAGCGGCTGTTTTCTCCGGCGGCGTGCTTGTTCCTTCGCTCGCGTTCACGGTAGTCGCTTCGGCTTCGCCTTGCTTCTGATCATCCGCCGCCTTGTCATCGCCCGGTTCGTCCTGCGGCGTCTGTACTTGTCCTGCTTCTGTATCCGGACCCGTCTCGGCGGGGGCTGCAGTCGGCTTCTGTCCACAGCCGGCACTAAATGCAAGCAGAAGCGCCAGCAATCCGGTCATCCAATATTTTTTGTTCATGGCTTGTGTCCCCCTCTAAGTTACATCAAATCTTGTACACATTATTGTACTTTAAGATATTCTTTAATACCCTCTACAATACCTTGTGCAACACGATTTTGGAAATCGTCTTTAAACAACTGGGCTTCGTCACCCTTGTTGCTCAAAAAGCCAATCTCGAGCAGGACAGCCGGCATCGTCGTTTCCCTCGTAACATGAAGGCTACCGTATTTAACTCCACGATCTTTGAGACCTGTCGCTTTTGCAAGATGTTTATGGATCACATCCGCCAATGACTTGCTGGAATCTCTCGTATAATACGTTTCCGTACCGCTGGGACTGCTGGACGCGTTGCTGTTTCCATGAATGGACACAAAAATATCTGCTTTTAAATTATTTGCGATTTTCACGCGATCGCTGAGCTCAAGATGTGAATCATCGCTGCGAGTCATCACTACATTGATATTCTTTTCATTTTTGAGCAGTGCTTCAACCTTAAGGGAAATATCCAAATTAAAAGATTTCTCCGTTTTTCCCGTAAGGCTGATCGACCCCGGCTTGATACCACCGTGACCGGGATCAATGACAACCGTTTTCTTGCCATTCCCGGTAACCGGCGGCACCGGCGGTACGAGAATTTCGCCCTCTGCGTTCAGATCAACGATGATGATGCCCGATTCCTGGGCCACCGCATAATTCTTAGGTCCAGTCAAATCCAATACGATCCGCACGGTTGGCGGGTTGTCGCTGAACACGGCATATCTAATATTCGTAACGTCGGAATAATCCGCAGCTTCCATATTGCCGCCATTCTGCGCGTTCACGGCATGTCCGCTCAGGAAGGAAGCAGAGTAGACGGTGTCCGGAAGGTCGATAACAATCCGGTCAGGCCCCGTCATGCTGAACACTTTCGGCGTCACGGCGCCTTCCGTTGCAATCATGAGACGGTTATCGCTAAAGCTGAGCCCCGTCAATGAACCCTTATTTCCAGATTCCGCAGGCGGGGGCGTCTGACTGCCCGGATTGCTTCCTTCACCTGGATCAATCTCGGCTCCGGTGGTAGGCAGCGCGCCGCTTGTAAGGTACACAGCCTTCGATTGGTTATCCCATTTCACGTCAAGCCCCATCTGCTCGCTCACAAACCGGAGCGGCACAAGCGTGGTAGGCCCGTTCAAGACAGGCGCCAAATTCAAATCTACCTGTGCCCCGTTCAGCTCTGCCTGCTGGCTGCCGACCACCATGCGGACCGTCTTCTCGCTATTTTCAACCGTTACGGTTTGGCTGGCCTTCTCCCAGCCTACCTTGAAACCGAGATTCTCGGATACCACGCGTATCGGAATCATTACATTGCCCTTCATGTTGGCTACCTGGACGCCCGAAGACAAATTCAATGGTTCCCCGTCAAGAAATATGGCCGCACTTGAAGAACTGGCCTCGCCGCTCTTCGGAAACGCCAGCAAGAAGACTATCAACACCATTACAAACCCTAACTTCTTCATGAATCCACCTCGATCATCCCATGATTGAATTTGAAAAGCAAATCTAGCAAAAAAACTTAAACTATGTAAATCAGTATTCCCGTATGCATGCTTCCGGACAAATACTGACATCAAACGTTGATCCATCGTGGCTGCCGCTGCATATTAATTCCATAATACCAAAAAAAACTTCCATTTCCTACACAGGAAATGGAAGTTTAATAATCTTGTAACCATTTGAAGCCTGATTGCGAAATTAGGCGAACAAGCGCTCCCCATGTTTTTTCTCGTAAGCATCGATTGCACTTTCATGCTGCAGCGTCAACCCGATATCGTCCAATCCTTGAAGCAGGAATTGACGACGGTGCTCGTCGAGGTCGAAGTCGATGTGCAATCCCTGATCATCGGTAATCGTTTTGTTCTCCAGATCCACGTTCAGTTTATAGCCTTCGTTCGCTTCCGTCCGCTGGAACAGCTCTTCGACCTGCTCCTCCGACAATTTGATCGGCAGAATTCCGTTCTTGAAGCAGTTATTGTAGAAAATATCAGCAAACGATGGAGCGATGACCACGCGGAATCCGTAGTCGAGAATCGCCCAAGGCGCATGCTCGCGGGAAGATCCGCAGCCAAAGTTGGCACGGGAGATCAGGATGGTCGAACCCTGGTAGCGGGGCTGGTTCAACGAGAAGCTGTCGATATTGCCTCCCTCTTCATCAAACCGCCACTCGTAAAACAGAAACTGTCCAAATCCCGTGCGTTCAATCCGTTTCAAAAACTGTTTAGGAATAATTGCGTCCGTATCTACATTCACCCGGTCGACAGGTGCGACAATACCGTTTAATTTCGTAAATGCTTGCATAAACTTCTCCTCCGTCCTTCTTAGCTCACAACTTCTTCGGCTGCAAAGTTCCAATCACGTACATCCACGAAGCGTCCTTTAACCGCAGCTGCCGCTGCCATTGCCGGCGATACGAGATGCGTTCTGCCCCCGCGGCCCTGGCGACCTTCGAAGTTCCGGTTGGATGTGGAAGCGCAGCGCTGTCCAGGCTTCAGTACATCCGGATTCATCGCAAGGCACATACTGCAGCCTGCTTCGCGCCATTCGAAACCTGCCTCAACGAAAATTTTGTCGAGCCCTTCTTTTTCGGCCTGAATCTTCACTCGGCCCGATCCCGGAACGACGATGGCGGTCACATTGCTGGACACTTTATGTCCCTTCGCTACAGCGGCTGCTGCCCGCAAATCCTCGATCCGTCCATTCGTGCAAGAACCGATGAAGACATAATCGATCGGAATCTCGGATATTGGAGTCCCTGGCACAAGCGCCATATATTCCAGCGCCTTCTCCGCTGCCTTGCGCTCGTTCTCGGTCTTGAAGTCTGCAGGGTTAGGAACCGTCGAGGAAATGTCGGTGCCCATTCCCGGGCTCGTTCCCCAGGTTACTTGAGGGATCAGCGTTTCCACGTCGAATTCAACGACCACGTCGAACTCGGCGCCTTCGTCTGTCACAAGCTCTTTCCAAGCTGCTACAGCGGCATCAAAAGCTTCGCCCTGCGGAACATATTGACGTCCGCGCAAATATTCAAACGTCGTTTCATCCGGAGCGATCATGCCCGCTCTGGCTCCGCCTTCAATGGACATGTTGCACACCGTCATGCGCTCTTCCATCGACAACTCGCGGATGGCTTCGCCCGTATATTCGATAACATAGCCTGTTGCAAAATCGGTTCCGTACTTCGCAATAACGCCAAGGATCATGTCCTTCGCCGTTACGCCGGGATTGCGGCGGCCGACAAAACGAACTTCCATGGTTTTCGCTTTAGCCTGCTGCAAACATTGGGTTGCCAGGACGTGCTCAACCTCGCTCGTACCGATACCGAACGCCAGCGCACCGAATGCGCCGTGAGTGGATGTGTGGCTGTCGCCGCACACAATCGTTTTGCCGGGATGCGTCAAGCCAAGCTCAGGACCCATAACGTGCACTACGCCTTGGTCAATCGTGTCCAGATCATACAGGGTAACGCCAAAATCCTGACAGTTCTTGGTCAGGGTGTCGATTTGCTGCTTCGAAATCGGATCCGTGATGTTATAACGGTCTTTCGTTGGTACGTTGTGATCCATCGTGGCGAAGGTAAGTTCCGGGCGGCGCACTTTGCGGCCGCTGAGACGCAGACCTTCGAAGGCTTGAGGGGAAGTCACCTCGTGGACCAAATGCAGGTCGATATACAGAATACCCGGCTTGCCTTCTTCCTGATGAATCACGTGGTTATCCCAAATTTTTTCGAACATTGTCTTCTTACTCATCATAATCACCCCATTGTTCTTTACGTCCATGAGAAGATAATTGCTTGTGTGTCCCTTATCCCTATAGGGAAGGCCTACAACGCATCATCTTTACGTTGATAGTAATATATCATTTCCTTCTTCATTGTTCCAAGATATAATATCTATAGATGTAATAGGATTCAGCTATAACGGAGTGATGCTTACATGGAACTGAGACAACTGCAATATACGCTGCAAATCGCGGCGGACAAAAACTTTTCGCGCGCCGCGGAGAAGCTTCATATCGCCCAGCCTTCCCTGAGCCAGCAGCTCTCCAAACTCGAGAAAGAACTCGGGGTGCTGCTGTTCCAGCGCAATACGAGCAACGTCGAGCTTACCCATGCCGGTGCCAGCTTTGTCGAGCATGCGCAGAAGATCATGGACGCCGTCGAGCAGCTGAAACAGGAGATGTCGGACATCTCCCAGCTACGGAAGGGGAAAGTCGTCGTGGGCAGCATGCCGATAACCGGCTCTCATCTGCTGCCCCGAGTTTTGCCTGCTTTCAAAAAAGGATATCCGGATATCGAAATCACCCTTTTGGAGGACTCCTCCATGAATCTGGAGAAGCTGACGGCCAGCGGCAAGGCGGATCTTAGCCTGCTTGCGCTGCCCTTGGCGGAGCCGTCCTTGTCCTGGATTCCGATCGGCGAGGAAATGATCGATTTGGCAGTTCCTCCCCAGCACCCGCTTGCGCTGCGGGCGGCCTCCGATCCCATACGCCCCATTACGATCGACGAAATCCGAAACGAAGCGTTTGTCGTGCTCAAGAAGGGTCAGGGCTTCCGGAAGCTTACCTTCGATATATGCCGGGAGGCCGGCTTCGAGCCGAACGTTGTATTCGAGAGCAGCAACATCGAGACCCTCCAGTCTTTGGTCGCTACCGGGATGGGGATCACGCTGGTTCCCCGGTTCATTGCCCGTGCGAAACGCAGCGAGTTTATTCCGGTGTATCTGCCGCTCGCGGATCCGGTGCCGAGCCGCACGCTGGTCGTCGCTTACCGAAACGGCCGGTATTTGTCCAAAGCGGCGGATGCGTTCATCGACACGTTCAAGCAGGTCATGGACAAGCTTGTGGTAGAAGGCGTTCAGGATAAATAAACGCAAATGAATGCCGTTTAATACGAATAAAGAGCAAAGAGGCACAGCCATCGTCGAATGACAACGGCTGTGCCTCTTTTTCACCTGGAAGCCAAAATATTACCCATGTTCATCATAAACCGAACCCTATTTGCGCAAATTATGCTGGTCGATCATTCGGTTCTGTTCGTCCGCGGTACGGGACTGATCCTGAATCGATTCGTTTTTCCCGTTCCCGCCTCCGGCTACGCTCTCAACAAAATTGCGGAACTGCTCTTTCTGTTCTTGTTCCTGTTCATTGTTTCGGCTGTCGAATTGGTTGTTCTCTGCCATGATTCAAAGCCTCCTCTCAGACGGATTACCCATAGTATACCCGCCGCTGCCCAGATGAAACTTCATATTTGGAGGTTTGGATCCTACGCGTTCTATTGGAAATACAAATGTGGCCGACGGTCCTCAAAAACCGGTATGCGTCCTCTCACTTCATCCGTGAGCTTGCAATCCAGCGTGCCTGTCACGATCGTTTCCCGCTCATCCCCTTCGGCGATGATCTCGCCCCATGGGTCAATGATCATGGAATGGCCGAAAAAGTCCGTTTCGCCGCTGGTTCCTACGCGATTGCAGGCTACGACATACATTTGGTTCTCGATCGCCCTGGCGAGGAGCAGCGTTCTCCAATGATGCAGCCTCGGATGGGGCCATTCCGCAGGCACGAACAGCACTTGAGCGCCGCCAAGCGCGAGGGTGCGGGACAATTCCGGGAACCGGATATCGTAACAGATCGACGCGCCCGCCTTCATTTCTTCCAGATCAAAGGTTACGGTCTGCTGTCCGGCTTCCAGGAACTTCTCTTCGTCCATCAGGCGGAACAAATGGATTTTGGAATATTTGGCGATCTGCTCCCCGTTCCGGTTAAAGACGTACATGCTGTTATAAATCCGGTCTTCGATCCGTTCGGCTACGGAACCGCCAACGACTTGGATGCGGTGCTTTCGAGCAAACTCGCTCAGCATCGAAGAGGTTTCTTGTCCCATAGGGTCGGCGAGCTCATGGATCCGGTCCAGCGCATATCCGGTGTTCCACATCTCCGGCAGCACGATCACGTCCGGCTTATGGTTCGCCGCTGCCGCCTTCTCCATCATGCCGAGCATGTTATCCACGTTGGCCTGGACGTTGCCTATTTCAATATCAGCTTGAATAAGTGCGATATGAAGCTGAGCCTTTGCTTCTCCAGTCATCTTGCAGCCTCCCGTTGTTTGAGTTGAATCCAGGGGCGGTCTCCATGCGATCATGAAATGCATGTGCCTGCTTCTTCTTCCGGGGTTCAACCTTCTCTTATATGTCATCATCATAGCCTCTCCAGCGCCGCTGCTGCAACACCCTAGCCCCATTTCCCTCTATACACCCCTGATAAATCGTGTTAAATTAATCCTAATTGTTTTCCATTATAGACGTATTTAGAGTGTAATCAGATAACGGAGTGATGAACCTGCAATGAACAAAAAGCCAGACGTTTTCCACATAGAGCCGGCCGAGATCATGGCCCAGCTGCCTACGCAATTTTTCGCGACCCTGGTCTCCAAGGTAAACCGCCAAGTGTCTCAAGGGCATGATGTAATCAATCTCGGGCAGGGAAATCCCGATCAGCCCACGCCGCCTCATATCGTATCGAGCCTGAAGGAGGCGGCCGACAATCCGCAGTTTCACAAATATTCGCCTTTTACCGGCTTTTCCTTCCTGAAGGAAGCCATCGCGCATCGATACAAGGAGGACTATAACGTCGATCTGGATCCGGAAACGGAAGTCGCCATTCTGTTCGGGGGAAAAACCGGGCTGGTGCAGCTGCCGCAAATCCTCCTGAACCCAGGGGATGTCTGTCTTGTCCCGGACCCGGGTTACCCGGATTACTGGTCAGGCGTTGCTCTCGCCCGCGCGCAAATGAAGTTCATGCCGTTAACCGCAGATAACCGCTTCCTCCCCGACTATACTGCTATATCGCCTGCAGACCGGGAAAAAGCGAAGCTGATGTTCCTGAATTACCCGAACAACCCGACATCCGCCGTCGCTCCTTTATCCTTCTACGAGGATACGGTGGCATTCGCCGCCGAACACGGGATCGTGGTAGCCAGTGACTTTGCATACGGGGCGATCGGTTTTGACGGAGACCGTCCGGTCAGCTTCCTGCAAGCGGAAGGCGCCAAGGAGGTGGGCGTGGAATTCTACACCCTCTCCAAAACCTACAATATGGCAGGATGGCGCGTCGGCTTCGCCTTGGGGAACCCAAACATCATCTCGCTGATCAATATGCTGCAGGACCATATCTATGTCAGCCTGTTCGGCGGCATCCAAGCGGCTGCGGCAGCGGCTCTCACCTCGTCGCAGGACTGCGTCGACCAACTGGTGTCGCGCTACCAGTCGAGAAGGGATGCCTTCTACGGTGCCCTGTCCGAAATCGGGTGGCAGGCCCCGAAACCGGCCGGCTCCTTCTTTAGCTGGCTGCCCGTGCCGAAGGGATACACCTCGGTAACCTTTGCCGACCTGCTGCTGGAGGAGGCCAAGGTGGCCGTCGCACCTGGCGTAGGCTTTGGGGATCACGGCGAGGGGTATGTCCGCGTCGGCCTGTTAAGCAGCGAGGAACGAATGCGGGAAGCCGCCTACCGGATTGGCAAGCTGAACCTGTTCGGCTAACCGAATTCCTTTTGAAAAATCAAAAACGATGTGCTATTCTTGCAATAACAATCGAATGCAGTTTCCAAAAACAAACGCAAAGACGGGACCAGTACGAAAGCATGCGGCACGATGATCAGAGAGCAAATTCCATGGGCTGAAAGAATTTGCCGTGACCCCTTTCCGAATCCTACCCCCGAGCGGCCTGGCTTGCCAGGACAGCGCCTTCTGTTACAGGGCCAAAGCCGGATGAGCTGCGCTCATCAATAAAGGTGGTACCGCGGAAGTCCAACTTTCGTCCTTTCTCATACAGGACGAAAGTTTTTTTATTTTCAGGGAAATGGATTCGTAACAGCCATTCCTACCATCATAAATACAAGGAAGTGATCACGATGCTCTCGCGCATCGTCGTAAAGATTGGAAGCAGCTCCCTAACGACAGACGAAGGCGGACTTAATCTGGATTCGGTCGCGTTTTTTGCCGGGGAACTTGCCGGGCTCCGCGAGGCCGGCCATGAAGTTCTCCTCGTGACCTCCGGAGCCGTCGCTGCAGGGTTTAGGGAGATCGGGTACGAGACGAGACCCAAGCTGCTCCATGAGAAGCAAGCATCCGCTGCATTGGGCCAAGCGCTGCTCATGCGGGCCTACCAGAATGCGCTGGCCTCCCATCAATTGAAAGCGGCCCAGATTCTGTTGACGAGAATGGACTTTGCGAACCGCAAACGCATGAACAACGCCAACATGACGATTACGGAGCTTCTGAAGCAAGGCGTCATCCCCATCATTAACGAGAACGACACGGTTTCGATTGACGAGCTGAAATTCGGCGATAACGATACGTTATCCGCACTAGTCGCCAACCTTGTCCGCGCTCAGCAATTAATCATACTGACCGATACGGACGGCTTATACACGGCCGATCCGCGCAAGTCGCCGGATGCCAAAAAATACGAGGAAATTCATGACATTACCGATGAAATTTACAGCATGGCGGGAGGGGCCGGCTCCAGCGTCGGAACCGGCGGCATGCGCTCGAAAATCGATGCCGCCAAAATCGCCACCCGCGGCGGCGTTCCCGTTTTCATCGGCAAAGCCAACGAGGCCGGCGATCTGGTGAAAGCATTGGAGCGCAGCGGCAAAGGTACGTATTTTGCCACTCACCTGTCAGCCCTGCCTGTGAAGAAGCAATGGCTCGGCTTTATGTCCTCGCCTCTGGGTCGGATCGTAGTCGATCCCGGTGCCGAGAAGGCGCTGATCCACGGAGGTCACAGCCTCCTTCCCGTTGGCGTTAAACGGATCGAAGGCAGTTTCCATGCAGGCGATGTGGTGGAAGTCGTCAATATGGACAACGAAAGGCTCGGCAGAGGCATCGTCAATTACGACGAGGACCAGCTGCAGGCCGTGCTCGGATTGCCGAGCAGCCAAGTCATCGGGATTATCGGCGAGATCCATCGGCTCGAGGTTATTCACCGCGATGAATGGATTACGTTAAAATAGTCCGTATCGCATCCCGAAGTTATATCTTTTAATCACCTATACGAAGGAGGAATCATCATGAGTGAGGTACGCAATAAAGCTCAGCTCGCCAAGCAGGCTGCATTTCGTCTTGGCAGATTGAGCACGGAAGAGAAAAATCAGGCGCTGCTGATCATGGCCGACGCACTAATCCAGCGGACGGCAGATATCATGGAAGCCAACGAAGAGGATCTTCGGCGCGGGAAAGAGCTTGGCACCTCTGCTTCCCTGCTGGATCGGCTGGCATTGAACGAAGCCAGAATCGAGGGCATTGCCGAAGGGTTGCGCCAAATCGTGGAGCTACCCGACCCGATCGGCGACACCTTGGAAACGATCGATCGTCCGAACGGACTGAACATCGTGAAGAAACGCGTTCCCCTGGGCGTGATCGGCATCATATATGAAGCACGTCCCAATGTGACGGTCGATGCCGCAGGACTATGCTTGAAGACGGGCAATGCGGTCGTCCTGCGGGGCGGATCATCCGCCCTCTCCTCCAACCGCAAAATCATCGAAGTGCTTCACGAAGCTATGGAACGCACTGCGCTGCTTAAAGAAGCGCTTCAGCTTATCGAGGACCCGAACCGCTCCTCCGTGGATGAAATGCTGAAACTGAACGGACTGCTGGATGTCATCATCCCGCGCGGCGGCAGCTCCCTGATCCAGAACGTCGTGATGAACGCCACCGTGCCGGTCATCGAAACCGGGGCGGGCATATGCCATACGTACCTGGACGCATCGGCACGGCCGGACATGGCCGCCGCTATCAGCATCAATGCCAAGGTGCAGCGCCCTTCGGTCTGCAATTCCATGGAAACCCTGCTCGTCCATGCGGATTATGCCAAATCGCACCTGACTTCGCTGGCCGAAGCATTCCGTGAGCGTAATGTCGAGCTGCGCGGATGCCAGCGAACCCTGGAATATATTCCTTGGGCTGCCGTCGCAACGTCCGAGGATTACGCGACAGAGTATAACGACTACATTTTGAACATTAAAATCGTGGACCGCCTGGATGAGGCCATCGAGCATATTTCGGTATATGGCACGAAGCATTCCGAATGCATCGTAACGGAGAACGAGGATCATGCGGAGCGTTTCCTGCAGGAAGTAGACGCAGCGGCTGTCTATCATAACGCTTCGACCCGCTTCACCGACGGCTTTGAATTCGGCTTCGGCGCCGAGATCGGGATCAGCACCCAGAAGCTGCATGCCCGGGGACCTATGGGGTTACCCGCGCTTACTTCCTCCAAATATGTTATTATCGGTAGTGGTCAAATACGCGAATAAATCATTCATCCAAAAGCCATGAAGGAGGAACAAAACGATGTGCCAATCCCCGCAGAACCGACCTTTAATAGATAAAGCAATCACCTTCTACGGCGCAGGCTCGATGGCCGAAGCGATCGTACGAGGATTAGTGAGCCGTTCTGTCGTGCTTCCCGAGAATATTACGATGCTGAACCGTAGCAACGCCCAGCGCCTTCTGGAACTGAGCGAACGGTACGGCGTCCAGATCAACAACGACGAGGCCGCCAAAATCGAAATTTTGAAAACCTCGCCGGTGATCGTGCTGGCCATGAAACCGAAGGATGCCGCCAAAGCGCTGAAAGAACTGGGACCCAAGCTTTCCAGCGACCAATTGATCATCTCCGTGATCGCCGGACTTTCGATTTATACGACGCAGACGCTGCTAGGAAACCAGCAGCCCATTGCTAGAACGATGCCGAATACATCCGCTTCGATCGGGCTTGGTTCCACGGGCATTGCGTTCTCGAAGAATATCAGCGAAGAACAGCGTCAGCTCGTGCTGACTTTGTTCGAAGCAGTTGGCCACGTGACGGTCATCGAAGAAGAGAAGATGGACATCCTGACCGGGATATCCGGCAGCGGCCCGGCTTACTTCTATTACATGATGGAGGCCATGACCGCAGCGGGAATCCGCGGTGGCCTGACGCCGGAGCAAAGCCGTGAGCTGACGCTTCAAACCATTCTGGGTGCCGCCCGCATGGTCCAGCAGACCGGGGAACAGCCGTCGTCGCTGCGCGCGAAGATTACATCGCCGAACGGTTCGACGCAAGCTGCCCTGGAAACGCTCGACAAAGGCGATTTTTTCGAAACGGTCATTGCCGCCGTAAACCGCTGCGCTGAGCGCTCCAAAGAAATGGGCGCGATGCTGAAGGAGCAGATCTCATGAGCCGCTGTATTGCAACGTACCGAATTTATGACGACCAGGCGGATTTCCGTAAGAAAGCGACCTCCATCGCCGTTGGCATGACGGTTGGCAGCTGGACCGAGCTGCCGCAGGCCAAACGCGAAGCCATGCAGAAACATCTTGGCGAGGTCGTTGACATTCAGGTTCACGAGGGCTGGGAGCCCGGCAGCCGTTATGCGGATGTCAGCATCGCTTATCCGGACATCAATTTTAGCCGGGATATTCCTGCCCTGCTGGTGACCGTGTTCGGCAAAATTTCCATGGACGGGCGCATCAAGCTGACGTCCCTGGATCTGTCTCCCGACTTCCTGAGTGCATTTCCCGGACCGAAGCATGGCATCGACGGAATCAGAGGCCTTCTAGGCGTCCATGACCGTCCGCTGCTCATGAGCATCTTCAAATCGGTGATCGGACTGAATGCGGACGAGCTTAGAGCCCAATTTATCCGCCAGGCGCTCGGTGGCGTGGATCTGATCAAGGATGATGAAATCCTGTTTGAGAACGACCTCACCCCGATTGAAAAACGGGTCAGCATGTGCATTCAAGCCGCTGCGGACGTTGAACAGCAGACGGGCAAAAAACTGCTGTACGCGGCCAATTTGACCGGCCGTACATCGCAGCTGCGCGAGCAGGCATTGCGCGCGATCGATGCAGGCGCCAATGCCCTGCTCTTCAATGTGCTGTCATACGGGTATGACGTCCTGCACGAGCTGAGCAGCGATCCGGAGATTACGGTGCCCATCGCGGCTCACCCAGCGCTTGCCGGCGCCATCTATCCTTCTCCGCACTATGGGATTGCGGCACCTGTGCTGCTCGGCCAGCTGATGCGGATCGCCGGAGCCGATCTGGTGCTCTTCCCTTCTCCTTACGGCTCCGTCACGATGCCGAGGGAAGAGAATCTCGCCATTCGCGACGAGCTGCATAGCGCTAAGCTTGGCGTGAAGCGAAGCATGCCGGTACCGTCCGCGGGAATTCATCCGGGACTCGTTCCGCGCATCATCCGGGATTTCGGCACCGATGTGGTCGTTAACGCAGGCGGCGGAATCCACGGTCATCCGATGGGGACCGAAGCGGGCGGCAAAGCCTTTGTACAGGCGATTGAGGCAACGATGAAATCCGTGCCGCTTGCCCACTATGCCGAAGAGCACGAAGAACTGAAAGCCGCACTGGACATCTGGGGAGGAGAAGCATGACATCAGGAGCAAAACAGCCAATTATTTTTTGCGATTTTGACGGAACTATCACGAACAACGATAACATCGTTGCCATCATGAAACACTTCAAACCGGAAGGCTTCGAGCCGATTATGCAGGATACGGTTGACCGCACCATTTCAATTCGGGAAGGCGTTGGCCGCATGTTCGCGCTCTTCCCTTCCTCCATGAGAGAAGAAATTACCGAGTATGTGCTGAGCCATGCCGGGATACGGGAAGGCTTCGCAGCGTTCCTTGACTATTTGAAATCCGAGCAGATCGAGTTCTATGTCACAAGCGGCGGCATCGATTTCTTTGTCGATCCTCTGCTGAAGCCCTTTGGCATTCCGGCGGACCATATCTTCTGCAACGGTGCCGATTTCGAAGGGGATCGCATTGAGATTACCTGGCCGCATCCTTGCATGGAATCCTGCCATAACGACTGCGGCATGTGCAAGGTTACGGTGATGGACCGTTTTCCAGCCGACCGATATTACCGGATTCTCATCGGTGACAGCCTTACCGATTTTGAAGGCGCCAAGCAGGCCGACCTGGTCTATTCCCGCTCCACGCTCACCGAGCAGTGCAAGAAGCTTGGCGTGTTTCATGTACCATTCGAGACATTTACCGATATTCAGAACGACATGAAAGACAAGTTTACGCAGGAGGTGCTGTAAGTGGCATTTTCAGATATCCAGCTCGAACAGAAGCAGGCTGCGCTGCAGGAACTTAGAGGAATCAAGGAACTGTTTGCATCCAGAAACTGGTTCCCGGGTACCAGCGGCAATCTTTCCGTCCGTGTTGGCGAATTCCATCCGGAGCAGTTTTATTTTGCCGTCACGGCCAGCGGAAAAGACAAATCCGTACATACGCCGGAGGATTATCTCTTTGTGGACCAGAACGGCGTCCCTTGCGAAGCAACCGGCTTAAAGCCCAGCGCGGAAACTTTAATCCACTGTGAAATCTACCGGAAAACCGGCTGCGGCGCCATTTTCCATGTGCACACCATCGACAACAACCTGATCAGCGATTGGTATGGTGAACAAGGTTACGTGCCTGCCCAAGGAATCGAGCTGATCAAAGCCTTTAACATTTGGGAAGAGGACGCGGCGATCCGCATTCCGATCCTGCCGAACTATGCGGACATCCCGCGGATTGCAGAGCTCGTTCCCGGCGCGCTCGATCCGGCGGTACCCGGCATTTTGCTGCGCAACCACGGCATCTACGCCTGGGGCAAAAATGCGTTCGAAGCCAAAAAACATCTGGAGGCTTTTGAGTTTATATTCGAATACTCCTACCGCCGTTTGCTTCTGAATGCAGCCGGTTCCAAGTAATTTTAGCCTTGCGGGGATTGAGCTTAATCAGCCGGATATCCCGCGTGACAGGTCCAGGCACCCTGAAATCCGACCGCTTCGGTTCGGGGTGCATCCAGCTTATCCTTCCAGAGGAGTGTATAGGGTGATTGAAAGCTTAGCCATCGGCGTCGTGTTTATTTTGTACGGGTTGGTCCTCTTTTTGATTCCGCCTAAAAGCTCCAACAGTTTTTATGCTTACAAAACGACGTCTTCACTCAAAAATGAACGGAATTTTAAAGTTGCCAATGCCTACGTCAGCTTGCTGCTGATGATTTTCGGAGTCATCCTGCTGCTGATCGCCAGGCTTACCGGCCACTTCATGACGACCGTGATTTCGACCGTCATCGTTTTTATCCTGATTTATATTCTCGTTGAACGAAAGCTAAAAAACCTGTAAAACGATCACAATCGTTTTACAGGTTTTTTCTTTGGAACGCTAAACGCTAGGTGAATCATAGCCGATTCTGATCCTGCTCCGATAAAGAGATCGAAGGCGACGGTACCGGATCCGGCGAGGAGTAGGCATTGACGACAAACAAACAGGTCCCAACAAACAGAGCAATGTACAACAAATAATACAGATTCTTGGCCATAATATCTCCCCCCATGACTCGTTCATCATTACTGGTTGATTTGAGCACGCTTGATCATCGGTTGGAATCTTTCAGATGATCAGATATTTCAATCGTTGTCGGAATCATAAAATGGACGATTTCCACTCCGTGAATCCTTCTTCGAGCCTGTCATCAGCTTGATTCCTCCTCCGATGAGAAGCACCGCTACGATTACGGTTTTCATGTAGGTTCGAATCCGGTAATCCAGGTGCAAATCCGGAAACAGCGTTTCAACATAAGGCATCACAACACTCGTAAATACGAAATAGATGCCAAGAATGAGCAGGCCAAGCCCGAGCCAGCGCTGCTGATTTCCAAGGCCCGAGATGATCGGCCGATCCCGGAGCGGCTCCCGTCCATAGCGGCTGACTTGCTGCAAACCATCGAAAAAGGCATAAAACCAGATCAACGGGATCAAAAACAGAAATACCGAGAGCTTAAGCACATCCAGTACATAGATGCTGCCAAGAAATAGAACCATGAGCTGCAGTCCGCGTTTTTGCAAACCCAAATACATTTGACCCGCTCCGGGAAACGCCGACAGCAAGGTGGCAAACACTTTGCTGCGGCGTCCGCTCTCCCGGCCGCTCTCCAGCTCATCAAACAGCGTGCGGTCTATGAGCAGATCCCCGGCTTGCTTGCGGTGAACCAGCTGTACCACGTCAAACATGCAATAAAGCCATATGATCGGCAGCATGCCCAAAAACAGCAGGAACACCGATTCATGAGTCAACCCCGTCAGGAACACCAGAATCGTTCCAAGTCCGAAAAAGGCGATCAGGAATGACAGCCCGCGCTGCATCAAGCCCAGTTGAAAATGGCCAAGGCCGGGAATAAAGGACAGCAGGATGGTATAAAAGCGCTCGGACTCATCGCTCTTGTCCTGGCGAATCTCCATCGGCCGCCCGAATTCATCATGAATAATCGTGACGGGGGTATAACGGATCAACGCAATGAGCAGATCGAGCATGCTGATCCCCCAGATCATTAAAGCACCGAGAAGTCCCAGCGCAAATACTGCGTCGGAAGCCGACATGATCCCAAACAAAATCCCGCCGAACAGGCTTCCGAAGAACAGCAGCGGATATAACAGCGCCCGTCCCTTCCTCCCCCAGTAATAATGGCCGAGACCCGGAAGGATATTGAGTATAAAGGCAAAACCTTTACTTCGTTGCGGTTGCACTAAGCATCTTCCTTTCATTTTTCTTATCTGGATAATAGCCGGTCCAGCCAGCCCGTTGTTTTTTCCACCCATTGCTCACTATAGGAAGGCGTATCGGATAAAGGGACCTGACCGCTAATCTCACTGGGAAGCAGCCGGTCGAATGCCCCGGTGAAGAGGAACAGCATCGTAATGGACGCCGCTATGGCATAATGGACGATGGCGCGTTCGTACCAGCGCTTGGGCCGTTCCTGAATCCGCAGCGGTGCTTTCGGGGTGTAAGGCTTAATCTGTTCATGTTCCACCACCTGCTCGGCAAATGCTTCCGGATCTGCCATACCGGGAAGTTCGACATCAAGCTCCGACAGAACCTGCATATAGATCTCCAGCACGTCGTCATCCGTTAGCATGAGCTCTTCATATGAAGTTCGTTCTTCGGGCGAGCCTTCCCCTCTAACATAACGTTTGGTCAGCAGCTTGAGCTCGTGATCCTTGGCGTTCATTTCCACTCCTCCTCCTTCCACGATTTCCGAATCCATTGTCTGGCCCGGTATAATTTCGATTCAACCGTCTTGACCGTGACATTCAGCTCGGCTGCGATTTGTTCGTAGTTTTTCTCTTCCAAATAAAAAGCCGTAATAATGACGCGGTGATTGTCCGGCAATGCTTCAATTTTCTCTCGAAGTTCCTCTCTTCTCTCCTTATGTATGAGCAGAGAAACCACATCCTCGTCCCGGGAAGGGAGTTTATCCAGCACTTCTTCATGTTCGCCGGGCAGCTGCTCCGGCGGTTTACGGGAAAGCTTCCTCTTCATGTCAATCGCTTTGTTCAAGGCGATGCGGGTAATCCAGGTCTTAAAACCTTCAGATCTGTACTGGGGGAGAGCTTTGTATACTTGTATAAACACTTCCTGCGACGCATCCTCCGCTTCCTTGGCATCCCGCAGGACCGAGTATGCCGTATGGAACACGTGCTGGCTGTATTGGTTCACCAGTTCCCGAAAGGCTTCTTGCTCACCTTGCAGGATGCGCGCGATTAACGTTTCTGCATCAATAACTCTCCCCTCCTTCCCAAATACATAGACGTCAGCTTTATAAGCTACCCCTGCACTTTTTTCAAAAAAAATTAGGATGAATCTAAAAACAAGACCAACACAGCTTGTCCCCTAGTTTGCCCGTACCGGCCAAAACAAAAAAAACGTCTATCGACGCCCTTAGGAAGGTTACAGAATCATACCGCTAAGGACGAATAGAACGTTCATCGCAAAATGCATGACCATGACGGGTGCCAATCCTTTCGAACGAATAGCCACGCCGCCCATCATGATGCCAAAGATTGAAAACAACAGGCAAACTGGCCACGAAAAACCTAGGTGGTAATGGTATAAACCAAAGGTAGCTCCGGCGATGACAAGCCCTTTCAGCTCCCCAAATCCACTTACAAAATGACTAAGTATGTATCCCCGCCACAACAGCTCCTCAAGGACGGCATTGATCAGCGCAAATGATAGTGCATAACCGATAAGAACGAGAAATTGCGGCTGTCCCCAGTCAATAAAAAATGAAAATATGGCACAGACGATAACCAGGAAAATAAGCATGAAACGCCAGATCGGATCCTTGAGCGGGCCCTTGAATATCCATGGAAAATAAATTGTTTTCCCCCATGAACCTGTGGCAAGGTATAACGGTTTTTCCTTCGTTAAAATGGCCGCCAGTGCAAAGGGGAATACAAATAATATCAGACTTAGCCTCGATAGGATGATCGCCCAGGCATCGTGCCCCGCTAATCCATTTTTAATGATTTCACCAGAAGAATGATAGAGCATATAACCTATCACCATGATAAGCGCCACGATGGCCGTGTCATTTATCTGAATCGATATCTTGCGTACGCTTCTAAGCTTGAACATCGTATATATTATCAGGATCAGTCCGATTCCCCACGCCACGGATAGAAGGAATGATGACCATTGAACCCATACGATGGTGGCGATCATGATGATCAAGCAGGTATTAAATTCACCTGGTTGGTTCGTTACTTGCAAGCTTTTCTCTCCCATTCTGTAACGCGTATGATGATAACATGATACCCTTCTATCATGACTGGATCAACTAGAGATTGGTACATCGTCTATTTCTATGGGCTCTACCACATTCAGCAGAAACGGACGTCCGCGCAAATATTCATGGATATAGGCTAGCGCATAGATTTGCTCACTCTTCAGACTTTCTGTCTCTCTTGGATTGGAGGCATGGTGACTATAATTCTCCATCATGATCATGATGAAAAAGCATTCCAGAGAATGAATATAATTCGAGCCCAACTTCCGCACGCTTTCATATCCTTGAAGCACTTTTAAACGTTGGTTCGGAACGAGTGACAACATTACCGCTGCCAAATCGTAAAGAAAATAACCATAGCCACATCTACCGAAATCAATCGGATGAGGAAATCCCCCTTCAAATACCAGATTCCCCAAATGCAAATCGGCATGAATGAGACCGTAGTTGAAATCGTCAGCGTTCATATGATCAAGCTGGGATATAACCTTTTCAGCTGCGAGTTGGTATAGTATAAATGAGGCTTCCGACAAAAAAGTCCCCGCATATCGTTCCAACTTGGCGAGCGCTTCTCTATAAGAGTTTATCCCCCATACCGGCCCCCGGCAATCAGAAGGTCTTTCGAAGCCAAGTGCCGCTTCATGCAGTTGAGCAATCAAGACACCTACCTGATAAGCCTGGTCTTCTGTAAGTCTTTCATGCGCATGCACTCCATCCACCCATTTCATAACGGTGACAAGAGGTGCTTTGAATCCATGATCTGTATCGATTGTCAACCATCTTAACCCACTTGGAGTGGTTATACCTGTCGGCACTTTGATACCTGCGGTAATAAGGGCATCCAGAAATTGAAGCTCCAGGTCGATTTCATTGCTGCACCGCCGATCCGAATGAATTCTTAACAAGCAGGTTTCATCTATGTTCGTCCTAACTTGATATGTAATCGTGTCCGAAATACCGATAAATTCAATCTCAACCCATCTCAGGTTATATTGCTGAAGTGCCGATACCGCAACCCTTTTGGCTCTTTCGAGCAGCGCACATCTTTGTTCTTCTGTTTCAAATTGAAAAAACTCATTCATGAACTCACCTCTGCTCTATGGATTTGAACGTTCTTGAATGATTATAATTGCTCAGCAGCTGCATTTCCTATATAACGATTAGTTTAAAATGACTTTTAAACACAAGAAAAAAGCCACATCAGAATCAGTTCCAATGTGACTTGCTTTTACTTGTTTTTGGTATACACGATTTTTTTGATGGAATCGCAGGATAAACAATACTGAGAAGAAAGCTGGTCAATCGTGGCGCCTGAAGCAAATAGCTGCCGGATTTCCAGGTTTCTTTTTTTCAAATACACCCGGCTGCCCGAGTTTTCTCCCCATTTCTTGCGCAAACCTTCGGGTTTCGGGATGTATACCATCCCGCCCTGTACATATTTTTGCACTTCCTTCAGCAATTCCTCGGGAAGTATAATATCCGCGTTTATATATTTCATGGTAGCTCTGCTCCTTAAAATTAAAATAAAGGTTTTAAGGATGCAAAGTCCAATAGATAAACGGCCCTCTCTACGCGAGGTAATCAGGCGGTAACTTTCTCATCGCTCCATGCAAACAACCGCCGTTGTTCATCATATAGACTTTGCATAGAGCTCATCGTCAATCTTCCCATCATGATCATGCCCCTCCCTTCACAAATTATGACATTCCGACTGGTTAAGACCATTATAACCGATGTTAGGCGAAAAATCGAAGCCTCCGTCTCATCGGCAGGCCGATCCTAAACCGCTAAGCTTGCAAACGACCGGAGCATCTCCTCCACCGTTTTGAAGAAATAGGTCGGCTGGCATGCCTTCAGCTCTTCCTCCGAACCATAGCCGTAACCTGCAGCCATGCTGTGTATCCCGCAATTCCGTGCTCCTATTAAATCATGCATCCGATCTCCGATCATGACGGCTTCCGAAGCATGAATACGGCAGTTATCCAGAACATGCTGAATGATTTCGGTTTTGGCGGACCGGGTGCCGTCCAGTTCGCTTCCGCACACCATGGTAAAATAGGTGGACAGCTTGAAATGCTCAAGTATCGTTTCCGCAAAAACCGCAGGCTTGGAGGTAGCGACATACAACTGTCGCCCTTGCGATAACAATAGATCCAATACATCGCGAATGCCGACATATACTTCATTTTCATACAGGCCGGTGTCCTTGAAATATTCACGATAGCTCAGAATTGCTTCCCAAGCCTCGGCCTCGCTGAAATGGTACTTTTCGGTGAAGGTCTCCTGGAGCGGGGGACCGATAAAGCATTCCAGCTCGGAAAGATCGTTGACGATAATCCCATGCTGACCGAGTGCGTGCCTCACAGCTTTCGTGATGCCTTCGCGCGGATCGGTCAGGGTTCCGTCCAAATCAAATAGAATATGCTTGTATTTCAATTCGATCATTCTCCTTCTTTCATGATTCCTAAGTCAGATCCTTGAGCTCCATAAGATCCTTGATCATATAAGCAGGCCGATGACGGTCGCTTAAAGGGGTGCCCCTGCGATTATAATAACAAAAATCAATTCCTGCATTCGCTGCTCCTTCATAATCATCCGTAAGCGAATCCCCTATGTACAGCACCTCGCTTGAGTCAACCGCTAATTCCTGCAAAGCAAGCTTAAAGATATGCGGATCCGGCTTCCAGTACTTTACTTCATCCGAAATGATGAAGGAATCAAAATAATGAAACAAGCCTCCTGCCGCAAGACGTTTGCGCTGTGCTTCACCAATGCCGTTGGAAATCACACCGAGCGCAAAATTGCCGTGCAGGTGCTCCAGTATAAGATCGGCATGCGGCTCCAAATGGGGGGAACTGCAAAATAACCCCCAGTATGTTTCCGAGATCTCCCGGCACTGGTTAAATTCCCGCTTCAATCCAAGGAACGTGTCCGTGAAGGAGTGCTCCAACACCTGCCTAATGTCGTGATTATGCTGAATTCGGTTCATCCAGTAATTAAAATTGATCGGTCCGAATGTCCCCCAGAACTCATCCCACGTCAAATCCTCATGCAGACGGTATAACTCCAGCGCCTGCTGCATGCATTTCTTTTCGCTCTGACTGTAGTCTAGCAACGTGTTGTCCAGATCAAAAATAATGGCCTTGTATCTCATCTCCATCTCCCCCTCCGGCCGAAGCTGCAACTATATGCATTCGATAATCCGGAAAGGTTCTCCTGCTAATCAGGATCTGAAACGGTCGTTAGTTAATAAAGCGCTCTGCGATTTCTATCATGTTCTCTTTTGTTAGCTTCGCTTTGCTGTTCAATGCGATATGGTAATAAAGATCTTGAGCCTCATCCACCCAAGCCAGGCCTTGATTAAAATAGGCGTCTGCGTATCGAACGTATATCATCTCGTGTCCACCTGCCAGAACCTTTTCGACATGGTCCTTATCGGCATAATGAATCTCCTGCTTGGAGTTCATGGCGCTTCGCTTGGTTGCTATTACGCTGATCGAGGTTTCCATGTCGCTGCCTTTTACGTAGGATAGCGAAATTGAGCCCGCGCTGGGCGGTTTTATCTCCTTAACGAAAATTCTTTTGCTTCCCGTCGATTCTTCCGCCTTCCGAATCAACTCATTTTGAATATCGTAATAAGCTTTTGTCGGCTCTCCCCCCTGAAACAAATCGGAAAGATCGGGGGTAAAGGAAAGGGTTCCTTCATGAAACGATACTCTTTTAATATCCGGGAGGGAATATGGATGTCAGGCATTCCGCGCTTGCCCGCTTCCTCTCGAAATACACCCAGATCCCCCATATGTAACGAACCTTCGTGAAATTCAAGTAAGGTTTCCTTTCCATGAATCTCTCTCTTCAAATCATTGATCTCTTGGTGTTCAGACAATGATGATAAGCCATCTTATACAGCCAAGCAGAAAATGAGGTCTCTGGCTTATACGTCTCGAGTTTCTGGTAAGCCTTCACCATGATTTCCTGTACGGCATCCTCCGCATCCTGCCGCTGGTTCTGCAGTCTCCAGCAATACATGAAAATCTGCTGTTGAAATGCTTCAACGATATGTACAAAAGCTTGCCGATCCCCTTTTAACACCCGTTCTATGGTTACCTCGATGTCCAATTCCTTCATCTCTGGCTTCGTCGGTTGAATGCTCACTTTCGTCACTCCCCCCTCTCATCAGCAAATCATCCACTGAAGATGCCTTCATGATTTATAACACATGACAGCGAAAAAAAGGGACTGCTAGTTTCTGTATTTTGCAAGTTTTATTCGTATAAGACCGCATTTTCCATCATGAGTCAGATCGCTTGGAAACGGAATATTTCCATCCATCACATACAAAAAAAGCACGTCCTTCATGGACGTGCTTCTGAGCTATCTTCCGATATTTCTGAATTTCTGCGTATAGGCTTTGGCATCCTGTGCGGTACGCACCCGGTTGCGGCTCCATTCGAGCAGGATCCGGTCAATGTAGCGGAAATGCAGTTTGCCCGCGAATACCGCCTCTTTTAGCGCTAACAGGATCAACTCGTCCGGGTAGCGGTCCGCGTCGACCCAGCCGGAGATTGTCTCCAGCTCCATCGGCGATAGCGGACGTCCGAATTCCTTTTCGAAAATGGTGAACAAATTCCGCTCTTCCTTCTCAGGAGCGGGTTTCTCCGATGCAGCTGTTTTGCCGGAAGCTGGACGGGCATTCAACAGAGGTGAAGCAAACTTGGCTGCTTCAGGGCTTTTGTCCCTGCCCTCTTGGGCCAGGCACGCAGCAAGCTTCTCATACAATCCGTTCAGATTGTACCGCTCATAATGAATTCCCTGGCCCTCGTCGACATATTCATCAATGCCGATCAGTCCTACCTTCATTAGGCGCTGCAGGCTTGCAGCGATAAAGGCGGCTGGAGAGCCCGTTACCTCCGCAAGCTCCTCCAGCGAAGGAAACGTCTTAAACTCCACCTGCTGATACCCGATCAAATGGATGACCAGCATCGCTTCGCGATCGCTTAAACCAAGTGACCGGTAATGCCGGAGCAGGGCATATGGAATGATCGCCATCCCTTGGCTCATGCCGGCAGCGGCGCCGGCCGTCCAACCGTTCATGCCGGTATCCGCGTTGCCGTGGTCCATGGACTCACCTCTCACGGCTTACGGGTACATCCGGTACAGGGTCCGTGGGAACGGAATCGTTTCACGAACATGATCCAAGCCGCAAATCCACGCAACGGTACGCTCAAGGCCTAAGCCGAATCCGGAATGAGGCACGGTGCCGTATTTACGCAAATCCATATACCATTGATAAGTTTCCATCGAAAGATCATGCTCTTTGAAGCGCTCTTCGAGCAGCTGTGGATCGTCAATCCGCTGCGATCCTCCGATAATCTCGCCGTAACCTTCCGGCGCGATCATATCCGCGCACAGCACGACCTCTGGACGATTCGGATCCGGTTTCATGTAGAAAGCCTTGATGCCCGCCGGATAATGGGTAATGAAGACCGGCTTGTCATACTTCTCGGCAATGGCCGTTTCGTGCGGCGCGCCGAAATCCTCGCCCCAAGGAATATCAAAATCCTGCGTGTGCAGGAATTCAATCGCCTCATCGTACGTAATACGCGGGAACGGCGCCTGGATTGCCTCCAGCTTCGATATGTCGCGACCGATCGTTTCAAGCTCCTGACGGCAGTTTTTAACGACGGATTGCACCACATGGCTGATGAACTGCTCCTGCACCTGAAGGCTCTCCTCATGGTCCGTGAAGGCCATCTCAGGCTCAATCATCCAGAACTCGATGAGGTGACGGCGGGTTTTGGACTTCTCGGCGCGGAATGTCGGCCCGAAGGAGTATACCTTGCCGAGTGCCATGGCAGCAGCTTCCATGTACAGCTGTCCGCTCTGGGTCAAATAGGCATCTTCATCAAAATATTTCGTGTGGAACAGATTGGTTGTGCCTTCCGCAGAAGTCGGGGTCAAAATCGGCGGATCCACCAGCGTAAAGCCGTTGGTATCAAAGTACTCTTGAACGGCACGGATAATTTCTGCACGGATCACCATAATCGCACGTTGTTTCTGCGTACGAAGCCACAGATGACGATGGTCCATCAAATAATCGACACCGTGCTCTTTAGGCGTAATCGGATAGTTTTCCGTAAGATGTATAATTTCAATGCCGGTAACCGTCATCTCATAACCCGATTGGCTCCGCGGCTCTTCACGTATAACACCCGTCACATACAAAGAGCTTTCTTGTGTCAGGCTTTTCGCGTCTTCCCATACCTGTTCGGATACTTCGCTCTTCACTACAACGCCCTGGATATAGCCGGAGCCGTCGCGAAGCTGCAGGAATTGAATCTTCCCGCTGGAACGCTTGTTGTTGATCCAGGCGCCGATCGTGACGGTCTCGCCGACATGCTGGTTGACGTTACGAATCACACTTTTGGTGGCCATGCATAAATCTCTCCCTTATATCACTACTATTTAACGGTTGGAAGTTTGAACGATACGATGCGTATCCCGAGCAATAACCAATTCTTCATTGGTAGGGACCACGAGTACCTCAACCTTCGAGTTCGCCGCGGAAATACGGCGCGGCTCGCCGGATCGAATGCTGTTCAGCTCCTCATCCAATTCTACTCCGAGATAGGTAAGCTGCTCAAGCACTCTTTGACGAAGAACGATCGAATTCTCGCCGACGCCCGCCGTAAATACGATGACATCCACGCCATTCATGGCGGCAGCATAAGAACCGATGTATTTACGGACACGATACTCGTACATTTCAAAAGCTAATGTGGAGTTCGGATCGCCTTTTTCCATGCCTTCCGTGATCTCGCGCATATCGCTGCTGATTCCGGAAATCGCCAGCAATCCGCTGTGCTTGTTCAGCATGGAGTTCACTTCGTTGACGGTCAGCTCTTCCTTGTTCATGACAAACGGCACGATCGCAGGATCCAAATCACCGCTGCGCGTACCCATCATGAGCCCTTCCAGCGGCGTCATGCCCATGGAGGTATCGATGGACTTGCCGCCCTTTACCGCTGTGAGGGAAGCCCCGTTGCCGATATGGCAGGTGATGATCTTCAGATCCTCCAGCGGACGGTTCAGGAATTCTGCCGCTGCCTGGCTGACATAGGCATGGGAAGTACCGTGCGCACCGTAACGACGTACTTTATACTTATTATAAAGTACTCTCGGAATAGCGTACAGGTACGATTTCTCAGGCATGGTCTGATGGAACGCCGTATCAAACACAACGACCTGCGGAACGCCAGGCATATTGGTTTCTGCGGCTTTGATCCCCATCATCGAGGCCGGATTGTGAAGCGGAGCCAGATCGAACAAGCGGCGGATTTCCGCTTTGGCGTCACTGTCTACGAGAGCGGATTCTTTAAAAGATTCCCCGCCATGCACCACGCGATGCCCTACGGCCTGAATGCTTTCGATTGAATCGATCACACCGTGCTCCTCGTTCGTCAGCATCCCAAGCACTTTGCGGATCGCGGTAGTATGCTCCAGAATTTCGCTGACTTCCGTTACGTCCTGTTTTCCCGTCGGTTTATGCGTCAGAATCGAGGAATCCATGCCGATCCGCTCAACCAATCCTTTAGCCAGCACGGATTCATCCGTCATGTCGTACAGTTGATACTTCAGCGAAGAACTGCCTGCATTAATTACGAGAATATTCATACCCGGTCACCATCCTTGTCGTACTTGAAAAAGCCTTCTCCGGTTTTAACGCCCAGTTGTCCTGCGCGAACCAATTTCTTTAAGACAATCGATGGACGGTATTTCAGTTCGCCGTACTCGCGGAACATGCGCTCCAGCGCGGCGAGAATGGAATCCAGGCCGAAACGGTCGGCCATCTCCAGCGGTCCGTGCTGGAAGTTATATCCGATTCTCATGGCGTCGTCGATATCTTCCGCCGAGGCTACGCCTTCTTGCAGGAGATGCATCGCTTCGTTGATCATGAGCGTGATCATGCGGGTGGTGACGAAACCTGGAGATTCATAGACCATGATCCCCTTTTTATCCGAAACTTCCTCTACAAAGCGTTTGGTTTCGTTAAACGTATGATCTGAAGTCTTCAGGCCGCGAATGATTTCAACGAGGTCGACCTTGGAAACGGGATGTATGAAGTGCATGCCAATAACACGCTCAGGATATTTGGTGGAGCTGGCGAGCTCCGTCAAACTAAGCGTGGATGTATTACTTGCTAATATTACGTGGCTCGGACAAACTTGATCCAACTGTGTAAATACTTCTTTCTTTGCATCCAAGTCCTCTATGATCGTCTCAATCACCATATCGCAGGTGCTAAGCTCCGCAAAATGAGTTACTTTTTGAATCCGGGTCAGGATCAGTTTCTTCTCTGCCTGGGTAATTCCCCATTTCTCCAGTTGTTTATCTAGACTGGTCTCGATCATTCGGTATGAATAGTCCAGTTTCTCTGGAGTTTTCTCTACGAGCAGTACGTCAAGGCCCTTGGCTGCCAGCATCTCCGCAATGCCCTGCCCCATGGTCCCGCCGCCTACAACGCCGATTTTTTTGAAGTACATGGTTTCTACTCCACCCTTTCCTTATCTCTATACTTTAATTGTACCCCATTTGTCGAAAAATACATTTTAGAGCACAAAGTATAATAATATCTTAGCACGACAAAAAAGTAAAAAAAATAACCAGCATAACAATTTATGCTGGTAAAAGCGCGTTTTCACGAAATTGACAACGAAATTGTTCTCCCGAGAGAATTTCTTCCTTCAACAGGATGTCAAGAGAATTGTCGAATATCGGCCGTTTCTGTTCCAAGAGCGTCTTGGTGCGGTTCATTAGCTCTTCCAATATCACATTGTTCTCTTTCATCAGCTCTTCGGTAGTAACCATGTTCATGTTAACGATACCCAGCGACGTCAGACCCGACTTCATCATCGTCTCCACGATGTTCAGGGACTGCTCGAAATCATTGCTGGAGCCCGTGCTTCGGCCCCCGTAATAGATCTCTTCGGCGGCCGCGCCGCCAAGAGCGATCATAATCTGCTCTTCCAGGAAGGTTTTTGTGTACAAATACTGTTCCTGCTGCGGATTATGGCGAACATAGCCAAGCGCCTTGCCGCGCGGGCTGAGCGCGACTTGCTTCACGCTGCCTGGGCGCACCAGCTCTGCCATGATAGCATGTCCCAATTCATGGATGGCAACACGTTTCTTCTCTTCCAAATTCGATTCACGGTCGGAACGCTCGCCCATCATTACCTTGTCAATCGCCATGGACAGATGACGCTGATGGATAAATTGTTCGTTCTCGCGCATCGTATAGATGGCGGCTTCGTTCATGACGCTCTCCAGCTGTGCACCCGAGAAGCCGTAAGCTTCCTCTGCTATTTTCTCCAAGTCGACATCTTGATGCAGCGGCTTATTGCCCGCATGCAGGTTCAAGATATGCGTCCGGCCCTTCTTATCAGGCAGATCCACTTGAATATGGCGGTCGAATCGTCCTGGACGCAGCAGCGCGCTGTCCAGCATCTCTTTACGGTTCGTTGCGGCGATCACCAGAATGCGAGGCGTTTCCTGCGAATAGATGCCGTCCATTTCGGTCAGCAGCTGATTCAGCGTCTGGTCGTACTCTCGCTGTTGGCCGCCTTCACGTTTACCGCCGATGACGTCGATCTCATCGATGAAGATGATGGCATTTTGCTTGTTTTCTTTGGCCGCGCGGTTGCGGGCATCCTTGAACAAATCCCGGATACGCCCTGCACCGACGCCGACATACATCTCCACGAATTCACTGCCTGAAGCAGCGACAAAGATAGAATCGGTATAATGGGCAGCGGCCTTGGCCATCAAGGTCTTCCCTGTTCCCGGAGGCCCTGTGAGAAGAATCCCCTTCAATGGACGAATGCCGAATTTCTTAATATCTTCGTGACGAATCAGAAAATCCAATGCTTCCCGCAGCTCCTGTTTAGCGTTATCCTGCCCGCCGATTTCCTCGAACGTCAGCTTGGCCGGGCCGCTCTTCTTCCGCTTTCGCTCATTTCCGGCACCAACCGCGATGCCGCCCTTCATCTTGGCTATAAACAGCAAGCCGCCTACGAGTCCTGCCGCTATTAAGAGAGGCACGATGTTCACGCCGACAAACACAAGGAATACCAACAAAACCGGAATGAAGCCTAAGATGATTTCTTTTGCTAATTTAGGCATGATTCCACACCTCCATTTTGCCAGGTTGACGCGGCAAGATTATAAATTTACCAGACTTGCCGTCCGACAAGCTGACATAGACATTGGTGTCGTCGATCGTTGCTTTTGCTTTCAAATTCGGTGACTGGGCAGCCAGCTGCTCGAGCGATGATTGAATATCGGTATACTGCTTATTGTCCATCGCTTCGGCAACCGACAGCATCGCTTGCTCCCACCATTGATCCAATGCTTCCGAGGAATGGTCCTCCACCTGGATTCTCAATTCCCGCTTGCCGATCACGGACTTGCCTTCCTGCTTAATATGCTGAACCAAACCTTGTAAATTCGCATCCGGAGCCAAATCAAGATTCAAAGTCACGGTATCCTGTTTAATATCTATATGAGAACTTTTCACGCCATCGTATTGTGACACAACAGTTGCGAGCGGATTCTGCAAAGCCATCTGCCGATACAGAAACCAACCGCCAAAGAGGACCGATGCTGAGATCACGACAGTCAGCATGATAGGTACAATGCGCAGTTTCATGAAGTTCCTCCTTCAATTTCGATATGAAATTTTGTATAGCAATTGCAGCACAATAATACATATAACAACGATATATAGTGACGCATGTAATTGATCTGCTTAATTCGTACAAGTACGAGTATATCACATCTTATATACTTTTTCATGCTTGTCTGTGAAAATATTTAGAACAGTTTTACCAATTTATTTCTGTATGCGCTTACATCTTTATGTGCCAAAGAGGCATCCCTATAAGGGGACGCCTTTCATTTGTTTTCTTATTGATTAGGAAGAATAATATCATTTCCGATGGCGTTTCCGTCTTGAAAACGATAGAATCTGTAGCCGCGCTGACCGTTGTTTTCATACTGCAGCTGCCAGGCATACTCGCCTTCATACATTCCCGGCAGCAATCGCTTGATGACCGCACCCGGCATTTCGTTACGGATCTGGTCCCGCATCACAGCCTCTGACATGCCCGTATTCAATAACACGGACTGAACGGCATCTGCCCCTTCAACAGGAACGTTATCGTCCGTAAACTTCACCCAGACCATGCGGTCTTGGTTGTCTTTATCTTTCCCGCTGACCACCCAATAGTTATTGTCCTCGCCCCATACCGATTTATAGGTCTTGTCGGACGAGACCAATTGGCCATGCTGTTTCGCTGCAAGGATCGCCATTCTTTCTTCATTCCACGTATCTTTCATAACATAGGAATAATAGAGCTGTAGGCCAAGCAATAGTAGCAGGACGCCGGACACGCTCAGCAGTATCCACTTCGTTTTTTTCTTCAAATCCGTCTTCCTCGCTCCCCTTGATTATTCCCTAGAGGGTTGTAAGACGCTCAAATGCACGCTGCGCTTCCCGGCGGATGCGTTCCTCGTCGAGAGTAAGGCTCGCGCCATTCTTCACCACCTGCTTGCCGTCAACCCATACATGCTCTACATCCTTCGCGCTGGCAGAGTAGATCGCGTGAGAAATATAGTCGGTCCGCGGAAGGAAATGCGCCTGATCCGTATTCAATGCGATCATATCGGCTTTCATCCCTACCTCGAGCGTACCGATATCCTCAAGGAAAGCGGACTTGGCTCCGTACTCCGTACCCATTCGAAGCGCTTCGGAGGCCGGAATGGCCGTCGGATCCCCGCTTACTCCTTTATGGATCAGGGCAGCCAGCCGCATCTCTTCGAACATATCCAGGTTATTGTTGCTAGCAGGTCCGTCGGTTCCGAGCGACACCGTTACGCCGGCTTTCAGCAGCGCAGGTACGCGGGCGACTCCGCTGGCAAGCTTCAAATTGCTTCCGGGATTATGCGATACGGCTACTTGATGCTTGGCCAAGACTTCGATTTCTTCATCGGTCAGATGAACGGCATGCGCAAGAAGCGTAGGACGGGAGAACATGCCCAGCTTCTCCAAATGGGCAACGGGGCGAAGTCCGTAATCCTTAACATTCTGAGCCACTTCGGTTTCCGTTTCGGACATATGGGTATGCAAAGGCAGGTTCAAGTCATGGGATGCTTGAACGAATTTTTCGATGAAATCCGGCGGGCAGGTATAAGGCGCGTGCGGCGAGATCATCGTCGTAATTCTGCCGTCAGCCTTGCCATGCCAATCCTTCGCGAATGCCACCGCCTCATCCAGCTTCTGCTGCTGTACCTCGGGCGGGCATAAACCGATTACGCCGCGCGTCAGGACACCGCGCATTCCCGAGTCCTGGACAACCTTCGCGACCTGATCCATATGGTCATACATATCGACAAACGTCGTGGTTCCGCCCTTGATCATCTCCAGCACGGAGAGCGATGTGCCCCAATATACGTCGTCTGACGTGAATTTGGCTTCCATCGGCCACATTTTTTCCTGAAGCCATACCTGCAGGGCCAGATCGTCGCCATAACCGCGGAGAAGCGACATGGCGGCATGTCCATGCGTGTTCACCAATCCAGGCAGGAAGAACAGATGGGTTCCGTCGATAATCTCTGTTCCCTCTTCCACGACGGGCTCCTCTTCGCCCAGGTACGTGATCCTGTCGTTCTCAACCACCATGTATCCGCGAAGCACGGATCGGTCTTCCTCCAGTACAGCAAACGTTCCGTTCTTAACCATCCACTTCGTTGTTGTCATGTGCTGCATCCTCCTTGCCGTTATCCAAATAATAGGCCAAACTTTGCAAATCCGTTGTAAAATCAGCCGTATGAATCCGGATATGGGCTGGGGCTTTCAGGATGGTTGGCGCAAAGTTCAGAATCGCCTCGATCCCTGAGGCGATAAGCTGATTCGCTACGTTCTGCGCTTCGAAATCCGGAACGGTGATAATTCCGATTCGAATGCCGTGCTCATGAACCGTCTTCTCCAGCTCTTCCATCGGCTGTACGACCAAATTGTTAATTTTCATGCCAACTTTGGGAGAATACGAATCGAAAATCGCCACAATCTTCATATTATCCTTCAGGAATGCATTGTAATTCGATAATGCATGTCCAAGATTACCGGCCCCGACCAATGCGACATTGATCTTCTGGTCCAGCTTCAGAATCTGGCGAATCTTCTCGATCAGATAAGAAACATCATATCCGATCCCTTTCCGTCCAAAATCACCGAAATACGCCAGGTCCTTACGAATTTGAGCAGGATTGAGGTCCAGCTTCTGTCCCAGCTCCTGGGAGGAAACCGTGGAAACCTCCCTCTTCTGAAGCTCATTCAAATAGCGCAAGTATACAGGTAATCTGCGGACCACGGCTTCCGAAATTTTTTCCGATTTCATGCATGCTCCCCCTAATAATAGGCTAATAACTACATCTTTTTTTGTTGATCGTGCTTGGTTTCACTTTATTCAGCTTGGTTTCCCGCGCTTGCCTCTTCCTGCAGCCATTCCGAAATTCGGGGAACGATCCCCTCTGTCGGCATGTGCTCCATCTTCGGCCCCGGCAAGGAATATAAGAAATACTTCCCGTAATAGGATTCAATGACCCGGGTATCGTACACGATCACGATCCCTTTATCTTGTGCTGTTCTCACCAGACGCCCAAACCCCTGTTTGAAACGAATGACCGCTTGCGGAACCGAAAGCTTCATGAAGGGATTCTTCTTCTGCTGCTGCAGCAGTTCGCTCTTGGCTTCGACCAAGGGGTGATTCGGCGGCTGGAACGGCAGCCGGACGATGGCTAGACAAGTCAGCGCCTCACCCGGGATGTCTACCCCTTCCCAGAAGGAGCTGGTGCCCAGCAGCACGGAAGCGCTGTTGTCCTGAAATCTTCGGATTAACTTGGTACGGCTGGTTCCGTCCATACCTTGTCCCAATACCGTGATGTCGCTTGATGCCAGCGCTTCTTTCAGCGGCTCGTGCACCTGGCGCAGCATCCGGTACGAAGTGAACAGGACGAGCATGCGGCCATGTGTAGCGACGGCCGTATCGGCCAAAGACTTCACGAGCGTATTCACAAAGAGTGCATCCCCGACCGATCCCTTCACGCTCGGAAAATCGCGCGGCACGACAAGAAGGGCCTGTTCCCTATAATTAAACGGGGACGGGAGCTGAACCGTGTTCAGGTTCCCCGCTTCAGCCGCTTCCTGAAGACCCAGGTTCTCGATCATGAACTGAAACGATTTGTCCACCGACAAGGTCGCCGATGTCAGAATCACGCTTTGTTTCTTGTCAAAAAACAATTCCTTCAAATGAGCGCTCACGTCGACGGGCACGGCATACAGCTGCAGCGATTTGCTGCGGAAATTGCCGTTCGCCTCCATCCAGTATACCGTGCCCTCATCGTTCAGGGCCATGAAGGATCGCAGGTCTTCACGATGCGCGGCAAGGTCCTTAAACAGGCCCGAAAGGTCGGTTAACAGGCTGTCCGCGCTGTAGTCATCCAAATCTTCCTTCATTTCGGCGATCAGCTTATCGCCCTTGCGCACGACATCGCCCAGCGTCAGATGAATTTGATGCTCCAGTTCGGCCATCGAATCCCAATCCTTCGGCTTCTTAAGCGGCGACAGGCGGAGCGAGAATTGGCCGGCATCTCCCGGAGAAGCGTCTCCGCGTTCCGGAAGCAGTCCGAACAATTGATCGCTGAGCCGATCCCAGTTCTCTTTTGCGGTAATCAGGTCCGGATACAAACGGTCGATGACGGAAGACCATTCGACAGCCTTCTCGTGCGGCGAAGCTTGCAGCAGCTGGCGCAGAGCCGGGAGCTGCCCGCTTCGGCTGTCTTTGTACATGCGGGTCAAGGTATGGACCACCGAAAAATACTTCATTTGCAAGCCAAGGTGCTTGCCGGCGACATCCTCAAGATGATGCGCTTCGTCGATGACGAGGCGCTCATAGCTTGGCAGCAGCTGATGATTCGCCTTCACGTCGGTGAACAGCTTCGAATGGTTCGTAATGACGACATCCGCGATGCCTGCTTCATGCTTGGCCCTGTGATAGTAGCATTTGCGGAACCAAGGGCAGGCGCGTCCGAGGCAAGAATCCGAATCGCTGGAGATGGTCTCCCAAAAATCCCCTCCGCGTCCGCCCAGGTTTAGCTCTTCATCATCCCCGTTCTCGGTCTGGGTCAGCCAGACCAGCATCTGGGCCGCAGTGATTACGTCTTCCTTCGGGGAATGAAAATCTCTTCTATTTATTTTATGTTCAAATTTTCTCAAACACAAATAATGTCCCCTGCCCTTGAAAATGGCCGCCTTAAAAGGAAAAGGAACAACCTGGGTGAGCAGGGGAATATCCCGGTCACGCAGCTGTTCTTGAAGGTTGATCGTATGCGTGCTCACCATAACCTTCTGTTCCTGCTTCACGCTTTGATAGATCGACGGCAGCAAATATCCAAGGGATTTGCCGGTTCCTGTGCCTGCTTCGATCAATAGATGTTTATTGTCATCCAGCGCCTGCATCACTTCCTGGAACATCATGTCCTGGGCATCCCTGCTCTCATAATGAGGCAGCGTTTCCTTCAGGCGTTCACGGACATCGTTCATGTATTGCTCGAAGCTTACATCGGCCAAGGGGTTAGGCTCCGTCTCATCCCTGACAGGTGCTATATCGTTCCAATCATCCACCGCCAAGGCAAACTGGCGGTAGTACGTATGGGTGTCTCCCGCTTGTACGGCTTGGAGCTCCCTGTCGGAACGAATGCCGTCAAAGAACCAGGCCAAGTCGCTGTCCTCGTCGGCAAACAGGTCGCTTAAACGCTGAATGGTGAGCAGCGGAAGCTCGTCGATCTCCTCCAAACATTTCAGCAGCGCATAGGCTGTGGCAAGCGCATCGCTGTCCGCCTGGTGCGGACGGTCATGCTCCAGGCCGAAATGAGAAGAGACCATCCCGAGCTGGTAGGACGGGAGCGAGGGAAAGCATATTTTTAAGAAGTGCATCGTATCTAGAATACGGCCGCTGAACGGTAAATAGCCGCAGCGATCGAGCGCGTTTTGCAAAAAGTTAAAATCAAAAGCGACGTTATGTCCAACCAATACGACATCGTCGAGCATGGGCACAAGCTCCATCATCATTTCTTCCAATGACGGAGCATCCGCTACATCACTGTCGGAAATGCCGGTCAAACCGGTAATAAAAGGAGGGATCGGAATCCCGGGATTGACATAGGTGCCGTATACGCGGGATATGCTTCGATCCTCTTCGATGATGGCCAGTCCAACCTGAATGATTTCATCTGCAGACTGGTTGCCCGTGGTTTCAAAATCCAATACGGCAAATTTCATTTCGATAAAATCCCTTTCCTCCAGACTAATTAACAGCATACCAGAAGTTGCGGGTTTTGAACATTCCGGGTAAAAAATCCCCCGGCTTTCTGTACCGCTCCCGTACGCAAAAAGCGATGCCAAAGTCTCAAGGTGAGCTCTGGCATCGCTTCTTGTTGTGGCTTGATTTCTACAGCAAAGAGATCAATTGGCTGCCGTACTGGAGCTCACCGCGATTCTGCTTGCAGACCTCCAGGTTGATCATGGGGTCGGGAAGCGTCGGATCGCTATGAATCGCCAGTGCAAAATGTTCCTCGGCCTTTGCTTGCTGTCCATTCAACACCTCGATGCATCCAAGCGCATTGTAGATCATCGCCCGAAGCTTTCTGTTGTCAGCCAGGGGCAGGATGGAGATCAATACGTCGGATGCTTGGGCGGTTTGCCCCAAATACAGATGGGACATGGCAATGTACAACTTGATCAGAAGGCTGTCCGGAAATACCGCAGCGGCTGCCTCAAACTGCTGTATGGCCGGCTGGAACATCAACAGCTTGTAGTAACCTTGACCGCGAACGAACGCATCCAGCTGCAATTCAGGCGCTTCGGTCGGCGGAAAAACCGGAGGTGACGCTGCACTCTCGCGGAAGATGGCCATTTTTTCTTCAAAATGCAGCCACTCCTCGATAATGCCCTCGCTCATGCTTTTGAGCATGTTCCAGTTTTGTACCAGCGCCTGTTTTTGGGGACCTTGAGCAGAAGGGTAATGCTTCACAATTTCATCTAACATGTTGTTCATTTCGGCGAATACATGTTGAAACATAGCTGCATCCCACCCTTAGCGGAAAAATGAGATCAGTGCGTCGACCTGAACTCATTTTCTGTAGAAGACGGTCTTTTCATCCCTTTAGGGTCCCGACACATTTTGGTTCTTCAGAGAATGGCGGCGTGAACTTCGCGATACTCCGTCGTAACCGGCTTATTCGACTCGTCGACGATCACGACCGTCGGGGTGTGATGGTCGTATTCCTCTTTGGACATCATGGCATAAGAAATGATAATGACGTTGTCGCCGGGCTGTACGAGCCGTGCGGCTGCCCCATTCAAGCAGATGACGCCGCTGCCGCGCTCGCCTTTGATCACGTACGTTTCCAGACGGGCGCCATTGTTATTGTTCACGATTTGAACTTTTTCATTCTCCAGAAGGTCTGCAGCCTCCATTAGATTCTCATCAATGGTAATGCTGCCCACATAGTTCAGATTGGCTTCCGTCACCGTTGCGCGGTGGATTTTGGATTTCATCATCGTTCTAAACATGGGATCCCCCTACTTTTGGTTGAAGTAATGCATTGTCAATGAGACGGGTACGGCCAAAACGCACGGCCAGCGCCATGATGACGGTTCTGTCTTCATCCACAATGCGGTATGAATCTTCCACGGGCGCGAGCTCCGGGAAGGTGAGCAATTCCGCGTAATCAATATCAGCGAGCGGAGAGCGGGATATATAATCCCGAAGATGAGCGCGGATCTCTCCTGCCGTCGTCGCTTGTCCCTGCCGGATTGCCTCCTGAGCCGTCCGCAGCGAGCCCGACAGCACAAGGGCCTGTTCCCGCTCTTCCGGCTTCAGATACACGTTGCGCGAGCTTAGGGCAAGGCCGTCGGATTCGCGAATGATCGGACATGGCACGATGGTCACATCCATATTCAAATCTCGTACCATTTGTTCTATGACGGCCACCTGCTGCGCATCCTTCATCCCGAAGAAGGCATAGTCAGGCTTTACGATATTGAACAATTTATTAACAACCGTGGTGACACCGTCGAAATGTCCGGGGCGGGAGGCCCCGCACAACAATGACGTAATTTCCGCTACGGCAATTTTGGTTTTGGTCGGCTGAGGATACATTTCCTCAACCGCAGGAATGAATACCAAGTCCACCCCTTCGGATTCCGCCAACGCCAGGTCACGCGCTTCATCCCGTGGGTAAGTTTCATAATCCTCGCCCGGTCCGAACTGAATCGGATTGACAAAGATACTGATGACAACCGTACCTGACATTTCCCGCGCCTTCCGCATCAGGCTGGCGTGTCCTTCATGCAAATAACCCATCGTAGGCACGAGGCCTACCGGGCCTCTGCCGGATTCCAGCCGGTCCCGAAGCTCTGATCTTAAATCCGCAATGCTGCGAATCACTTTCATGATGTCGTGCCCACCTTTTCCTTCTGGCTTCCATATAATGCCGTTGTCGTTTCGGAACCGGCATTGTTCTCCGTCTTGAACACATGCTCCTCGGCCGGGAATGCGCGGTCCTTCACTTCCTTCACATACTGCGTGATACCCTCGCGGATAACGGAGCCGACATCGGCGTAGGTTTTCACGAAGCGTTTGTCCCGATAAGGGGATGCGTATTTCAATATATCATGGAATACCAGCACCTGGCCGTCACAATAACGACCGGCGCCGATGCCAATGGTCGGGATGCTCAGCGCTTTGGATATGTCAGCAGCCGCTTCTTCCGTAACCAGTTCCAACACGATAGCAAATGCGCCGGCCGCTTCAAGCGCCTTCGCATCGTTCATGAGCCGCTTGGCATCTTGGGCATCCTTGCCTTGAATCCGGTAGCCGCCGATCTGGTTTACCGACTGAGGCGTCAGCCCGATATGGCCCAGCACCGGGACCCCGGATTGTACGATCCGTTTTACGGTATCGGCGATTTCTTCGCCGCCCTCCATTTTCACGGCATGCGCATGACCTTCCTGCATCAATCGCCGCACGCCGCGCAAGCTTTCATCGATGCCTCCATGATAAGTCATGAACGGCATATCCGCTACGATGAACGTATCCTCGGCTCCGCGAGCGACGGCGCGCGTGTGGTACACCATGTCGTCCAGCGTGACGGGAATCGTGGAGCTATAACCCAGCACAACGTTGCCGAGGGAATCGCCCACCAGTATCATATCAATATCCGCTTCTTCCGCCAGCTTGGCGGAAGGATAATCGTACGCGGTCAGCATCGTGATCGGTACGCCCTTCTTCTTCATGTTCTTCAATTTCACGATGTTCAGTGGTTGTTTGCCTGCCATTGTGACACAGCCTCCCTGTGTGATGTAGTTAGACACAATAAAAAAAACCTTTTAGCACGTACTTGCTAAAAAGTCCGAAAGGCAAAAAAGAGTCACTCGCGATCGTCCCTTCTGTCTCGGTCCTTTCGGCTCAGAGCAGAATCCAACGTAACCGGCATAACAGTTATGAAGGTGTTCTAAATCATAATTCCCACTTGCTGCAGAGTGCAATTCGCTCATGGCGATACCGCCTCTATAGTTGTAGTATATCAAATTCCAGCTCCGATTTCACCATGTTTCATTTACCTGGTATTAAAAAGAATATCGCCTGAATACACGGGAACGAGTTCATCATGCTGGTTGCGGACCAGCAGAGCGCCATCCTGGTTGAGTCCCGTCGCAATCCCGCTAAAACGGTCACGGGCCGTCTGTACTTGAACCTCGCGGCCCACCGTACCGGATAAAGCTTCCCAGAGCGAGGCTACGGGCTCGAAGCCCTCCTCGTTGTACAATTCGTATAAAACCTCCATCTCCGACATGATGGACTGGATCAGCGATGTCCGATTGACGGTTTTCCCGCCGGCGATGCGAATCGACGTCGCAACGTTCCGCAATTCCTCTGGAAAATCCGCTTCTTTCAGATTCGCGCTGATTCCGATGCCGGCAATGCAGTAGCGTACTCTTTCATCTTCGGTTGCAGACTCCAGCAGAATGCCGCAAACCTTTTTGCCCTGATACAGAATATCGTTCGGCCATTTGATGTCGGTTTGCACGCCGGCGGATTTAGCGATGGCGCGGCATACCGCCACGCCTGTCAATAAGGTAAGCTGCTGGGTTAGATGCAGCGGCTGCTTCGGTCTGAGCACCAGGCTCATCCATATGCCTTTGCCTCTCGGGGAATGAAATTTCCTTCCCATTCTGCCCGCCCCCCCGTCTGCTCTTCCGAGATGACAAGCGTGCCTTCGGCTGCCCCTTCTTCTGCCAACTGCCGGGCATCCTCCTGAGTTGACGCCGTTTTGTCCAACAGCTTGATCGATTTGCCGAAGTACCGACTGGTCATGCCCGCTGTCAGTTGATCCCAGCTCAGTCGGTCCGGCTCGTCCAGCATGCGGTAGCCAAGCCGCGGAACGGCCTCGAAATCATACCCTGCATTCCGAAGCTTATTGATCTGCTTCCATACGGCCGTCCGGCTGATGGACAATTTTCGGCTAATCTCTTCCCCGGACAGAAACTGACCGGCATTCTCCTGGAACATTCTCAGAAGTGCGTTGTCTTGATCATGATCCTTCATTATGAATTACCACCCGCTTTGCTTCTTCAATCAACGATTCCTTATCGTTGTTAATCAAACCTGCCGCCGCTTTCCCCAGCAGCAGCCCGAGAAGTTCCCCAAGCCACGGGCCTCCGCGTCTGCCCAGCGTCTCAAGCAATTCGCTGCCGGTGATGGCCAAATCCTTCAAGCTGCGGATCCGGAGATCCTGCAGCCACACGTCAAACTGCCGGATGAAGGTCAGCGGAGCAGAAGACGCTCCCGTGTGATGCAAAGCCGTTTGCATTTCCAGCCATCCTTGGGCTGCCTCGACCCCATGGGCAAGGACTAGGCCGATCCACTTGAGCCTGCTGCTTTCGGCATCGCCCGCATTCGGTTGCTGCAGATAGGATTCATGCAGCGAGAGCAGTTTCACGATGGATTCCCGCTGCTTATTGGAAAACGTCCATGACCGCAGGAGCTCCTCTGCTTCCTGAGCTGTAATGCCGCATGCGAGCAGGAGCAAAGACCAACGGATCATCGCGTGATCCGGTTCAATCCGCTCCATGGCTTCGATCGTCTTCCTATCATGCGTGGTATAGGGAAAGGGCGCTTTCATCCGGGAATGAAGTCCGCTGCGGACAAACATCTCCAATCCGCGCAGCGGGGACGGCCCAGCCAGAATTTTCTCGAATTCACTGCGGATGCGTTCCATCGCAATCCATCCTAAGGTGTCTCTCTCTGAGAGGATCCCTCTCCATGTACGGAGTGCGATGGAGAAACCGAACACAGAGGCAAAGCGGATGCAGCGCACCATGCGCAGGGCGTCTTCGCGAAATCGAAGACGGGCATCGCCCACGCAGCGAATCACCTTCCGGTCAATATCCTCTCGTCCGCCGAACGGGTCAACCCAGGAACCGTCAATTCCTCTGGCCATTGCGTTCATGGTGAAGTCGCGCCGCCTCAAATCTTCCTTCACTTCCCCCACGAAAGCGACCTCCGTCGGATGACGATGGTCCTCATAACCGCTCTCCACCCGATATGTCGTCACTTCAAAAGACTGGCCTTCCATCAGCACCGTCACGGTTCCGTGCTTGATTCCCGTAGGAATTACTTTGGGGAAGACGGAACAGGTGACTTCCGGCAAGGCGGAGGTGGTAATATCCATGTCGCTGACCCTGCGCCCCATGTATTCATCACGGACACAGCCTCCGACCCAATACGCTTCATGCCCATGCCGAAGCAGAGTGCGGATCACATCCGCACTCCGCTCGGCCATGTCCGGGTCCGCGTTGCGCCATCGAATCGAATTATACTTATCTGCCATAGTTTCCCGTTCCTTTTATCCGAAAAACAACGAGAGGGTCGAGCTTAGCCGCAAACCGGCTTCAGCTCGCTAACCTCCCGTCCCAATACTCGGTAATAGATTTCCTCGTACTTGCCCCGTATCAATTCATTGCAGAACATCGTTTTGGAACGCTGCAGGCATGCCTTGCGCAGCCGTTCGCTGAGGGCTTCATCCTTACATATATCCAGCACATGCTGAGCCATCGAATGCGTGTCTCCGATTGGAGCCAGATACCCGGTTTCCCCATGGGTAACCAGCTCGGGAATGCCGCCTGCCGTGGATCCTACCGTTGGCACTCCGCACGCCATTGCTTCCAGGGCGACCAAGCCAAAGCTTTCTTTCTCGGATGGGAGCAGAAGCACGTCCGCCATCGAGATCACATGGGCAATCTCGTCTTGTTTGCCGAGAAAATGCACCTTGCTGCCAAGCCCCAGCTCATTGATCCGGCATTGGATCTTCGGAAGCTCCGGCCCTTCCCCGACTAATAGCAGTTTCGAGGGTACCTGCTCCTGCACCTGGGCGAATATTTCCAATACGTCGCCTACCCGTTTCACGGGACGGAAGTTGGAAATATGCATCATGATTTTTTCGTTCGGATCGGCATAATCCTTACGCAGCGATCTCGAATCCCGCGGATAATACACCCGCGGATCCACGAAATTATAGGTAAGGTCGATGTCACGGCTTATATCCAGCAGCTCCCGCGTCTCACGAATAAGATCCTGAGAAACGGCGGTAACGGCATCACTTTCATTAATGGCTAGCCGAATCAAATCCTTCAGCGACTCGTCCTGCGCCAGCACCGTAATATCGGTTCCGTGGAGCGTCGTAACGACTTTCAGCTGATCTCCGACCATCTGCTTGGCCAAGAAGGCACATACGGCATGCGGCACGGCATAGTGCACATGAAGCACGTCAAGCTGCTGCATTTTTGCCACCTGAGCCATTTTGGTCGCCAGCGACAGGTCATATGGGGGATAACGAAACACATAATAGTCGTTTACTTCAACTTCATGATAAAAAATATTTTTATGGAAAGTTCCCAATCGGAACGGAATGCTGTGAGCGATAAAATGAACCTGGTGGCCTTGCTCCGCGAGGAGTTTGCCCAGCTCGGTCGCCACGACTCCTGACCCGCCGAGCGATGGGTAACAGGTAATGCCGATTTTTAATGGTTGCTGATTCATGTCAGGCCTCCTTTATGTACGCCTCTATATATTATGCCTGCTTGGGGCCGAATAGATGAACAACATACGGACTTTTACAAGCAAAGCCCTCTGCATAAGGAATAAGCCTGCGCGCTCCAAGCAGTGAATCCCTGGCCCGCACACGCTCGATGTACCCCTCGGTCAACGGGGTTGAGACTGCATCTTCTTCAGCCTTCTCGAACTGGGAACGGTAACAAGACAAGGCCTGCTCCTTAACGCCGTATTGCTCCGTAACGTCAACGACCAAATCCGTTCTTCCGATATCGTTTATGAAATAAAAATAAAGCTCGTCCACCTTAACCGGCGGCTGCTCGGGCATGTATCGGCGAAGCTTGGCATTGAATACCGCTTCCTCAACCAACCGGCTGCAAGCGACATGGTCCGGATGGCGGTCCTCCCAGTAGGGAGCAAATACAATAGAAGGAGAAAACTTGCGAATCTCGGCCGTGACCCTTTCAATATGCTCCGGCGTCACGAACAAACCGCGATCCGGCAGCCCCAGATTCGTTCGGGCCTTGAGATCCAAAATACCGGCAGCTTGCTCTGCCTCCTGCTTGCGAAGATCGACGGTGCCGTTCGACGACATTTCCGCCTGCGTGAGATCGCAGATCCCGACCGACAGTCCAGCTGCCGTATGCTTTGCAATCGTTCCTGCCATTCCGATCTCGGCATCGTCTGCATGAGCTCCGAAGATTAATATGTCCAGTTTGGTGTTCATCAGCTATCCACACCCGGTTTATATTTATGAACGAGTTCGCGCCATGCAAAATCGCCGCGGTCCAGCGCCTTGACGAGAATCTCAGCCGTCGCCACATTGGTAGCAAGCGGTATTCCCTGCACGTCGCACAAACGGAGGAGTGCATTGATGTCCGGTTCATGAGGCTGTGCCATCAACGGATCCCGAAGAAAAATAATCAGGTCCATCTCATTGTCCGCCACAAGAGCTCCGATCTGCTGATCGCCGCCCAGCGGTCCCGAAGCAAAACGGTGAATGCTGAGTTGGGTTTGCTCCATAATCCGGGTTCCCGTCGTTCCAGTCGAGTATAATTTATGATCTTCGAATACATTTTCATAAGCGATAACGAAATTGACCATTTCCTCTTTTTTGCGGTCATGCGCGATAAATGCAATATTCATAGTAATTTCTCCCCTATGTTAGTCAATAAAATGATCAAATCCGTAGACCAAACCGGTGTAGCCCATTACCTTCTCTATAGCCATTTTCACGCCCGGCATATAAGCTGCACGTTCATACGAATCATGTCGGATCTTCAGGCTTTGACCGTAACCGCCAAATATGACCTCCTGCTGGGCAAAGACGCCCGGCAGACGAACGCTGTGAATTCGGAAGCCGTTGTAATATCCGCCCCTTGCACCTTCAATGACTTCCTCTTCCTTCGGATTGCCTTGACGAATCTCCTCGCGGTTCGCAGCAATCATTTCCGCTGTTTTGATCGATGTTCCGGACGGAGCATCCAGCTTCTGGTCGCCATGGGTTTCGATAATTTCAACGTGAGGCAAATATTTGGCGGCCTGGGCAGCAAATTTCATCATCAGAATGGCTCCGATGGAAAAGTTCGGCGCGATCAATCCGCCGATGTTCTGTTCCGTACATTGCTTGTCCAGCTCTTCGATTTGCTCCGGCGTAAAGCCGGTCGTGCCCATGATCGGGCGAACGCCGTGCTTGATGGCCAACGCCGTATTGCTGTATGCAAATTGAGGCGCCGTAAAATCAACCATGACGTCCGGTTTGGATTCGACAAGCGCCATCTCCAGATCCGATGTCACCGTAATGCCGCAGGCAGGCAGACCTACCAGCGTTCCTGCATCGGCTCCCGCATCCGACAAGCCGACGGCAGCAACCAGTTCCAGTTCCTCGTCGCCCAATACAAGCTTCACTACTTCTTTACCCATACGGCCGCCGGCACCGACGACCGCAACTGTCCATTTGTTTGCCATGTTACATATCCTCACTTTCCATCCGATGCTGTATCCTGCATATATGATTTCAAGCGCTGTTTGAGTTCCTCCATAATATGCTGCAGCCCGCTCTCCTGCGGGTACAACGAAATTACCTCTTTAAGCGTGGTAATGGCGAGCGCATGCTCATCGAGTTCACTGTAAACAAGAGCAAGCCATACATAAGCCTGAGCGTACAAAGGGTCCATGGCTACGGCTGATTTGAGATGTCCCACGGCTTGATACAATTCAGCCTTGGTCACATCCTTGCGGTTTTCCACCATTTTTCTTGCTCGCTGCACCAGCTCCGCAGCCTTGATATGCTGTAAATGAAGAGCATATTCCGGTTTGTCCGGCTGCAGCCTGACGGCTTCCTCCGCATGCGTAATCGCCATCTCCAGCTTGTTGCTTCTGCCGTAGGTAATGGAGCACCGATAATGCACTTCGGCATCTCCCGGATTCGCGATGATCGCTTGCTCAAACCAACGCAACGCTTCTTCGAAATCATTTTGAAGTATGCATCGATATGCTTTTTGTATATAACTTTCAGGTTTCACGGGCTGTCCCTCCCCACAGCGGGTTTGGTACAGCATATGTAGCAGCTGCCTAATCGGTGTTTATTTTCGTCCAACGATCGGCATCGCGCGTAGAAAATTTATGCATCACTTTATCATGCGCTTCCGCGAGATCGATGCCGAGGGAATTGGCAAAACAGATCGTAATAAACAATATATCTCCAAGCTCCATTTCGATGGAATTTTCCGCTTCATCCATTTTTTTCGGCTTCTCGCCGAACTGATGATTAACTTCTCGGGCGAGTTCCCCCACCTCTTCCGACATTCGGGCCATCATGGATAAAGGACTGAAATAACCTTCCTTGAATTGTGATATGTATCGATCGACTTCCTGCTGCATTTCAGCCATTGATTTTCCCAAGACTCTTAACTCCCTTCACTGCACACTCAGCCTCAGCTTGCAACCTTCAAGCTGGGGCAGTCTTCTCTCATACGAGCGATTGGTTTTAAACCTATGTTATCGTAAAGCGGATTTGAAAACAAATAATTTTTTATTGCTGAAACCATATCGGCGCATACTAGACAGGTGTGAAGCAATCTGCAGACATTCCGAAATATCCACTATTGGAAATGCGAGGGGTCTTATGAAAACGTCCAAGTTGCTCCATCAGTTGCAAACGATCATTCCGATCATCGCCGGTTCTGCCATATACGCATTCGGACTGCTGTATTTCATCATTCCGAATGAACTCATGGAGGGTGGGGTCACCGGCATTACCGTACTGCTAAATTACGCCTTTAACATATCGCCGTCCCTTTCAACCATGGCATTGAATATCCCGCTGTTCCTGGTCGGAATGAAAATACTCGGAAAACGCCAGTCTGTCTATACAGGTCTCGGCATCGCATCCTTAACCCTGTTTCTGTGGCTGTTCGAATTACTGATCGACCGCGGATATGTCGTGCCTTTTCACACCGAGCATGATTATATTCTGGCTGCGCTTTATGCAGGGGTGACATTGGGGGCCGGGCTCGGCATCGTTTTCCGGTTCGGCGGGACGACTGGCGGCTCCGACATCATTGCCAGAATCATCAACCGGAAATTCGGGTTCAGCATGGGCCAGATCATTTTATCCCTCGATATTTTGATTATCGGTCTATCCTTATTCTTTATCCCGCTCGAGCGCATATTGTATACCCTGGTCGCCGTATTCATCGCTTCCAAGGTGATCGATTTCATACAGGAAGGGGCTTATGCCGCCAAAGCCTTCACCATCATCAGTGACCGGGCGCCTGATATCGCAAATCGCATATCTACCGAGATGGATCGCGGGGTCACGCTGATCCCGGCTATCGGCGCTTACTCCATGCAAGCCAAGCATATGGTATACTGCGTCGTATCGAGGCAGGAGATTCGCCGCCTTACGGGAATCGCCAAATCCTTGGACCCCCGGGCGTTTATTATCATTAATGATGTCAATGACGTGCACGGGGAAGGTTTTAAAGAGGAATAGCCCGGTTTGCACCGGGCTATTCGGACCATGATGGATATTCGACTACTTTCGGGGGAACATCGGTTTTGCGCTGTACAGCTGGCCGCGGTATTTGCGGTACCCTGCAAACGTTAATGCCGCCAAAATAAAAGCGGCAATGACCAGCTGCCAAGTCCATGGCTCTTTAACCTCTCCCAGCGGAGCAAGCGCAGGCTCGTCTTTTTTCTTGCCGAATAACATATTCATCATTTCCTCGCCCTGCGGAACCACTTTCCCCACTTGCGCCGTGTCTCCGGATGCCACCAGTCCCCCTGCATAGGAAATCCAGGATTCCATCATGTTGACATCCTCGGGCTTGCGCTGGATGACAACGGAAGGACGGATGAGCTCATAATGCTCGCTCAGGCTGTCGTAGGCTCGTCTCATGCCAGCCTGATCCTGCTGCTGCGCATACTGTCCCATGACTCTCAGGTCTTCGCGTATGACCTTGTAATATTGAAGCCATAACGCATCCCTGGCATGGATCAGGCTATCCGCTGCCATTCGGAGCTTGCCGGCGGACACCATCCAGTGCTGGGGCTCCTGCGTCGCCCTTGCCGTAGCTTCTTTCATCTCCAGAATGCTCTCAGCCAACGCGTGGATCCCCTCAACGCCGGTCAATCCTTGAAATGAGGAAGCCTCAAACAGCCCGGATACCCGGCGAATATCCTCTAACACGGCTTGTACATTGCCTTCCTCCACATGACGGTATAACTGCTCCACTTCCTTGTTCAGCGCTTTGGCCTGAATGGATGCAGCAGGCGAAGACTCCGACTGTCCGTTTGCCGCCGCACTAGCCCATAGGGGATTACCCCAGCCTGCGGTAACCAGCAGAAGCAATGCAGACAGGGACAGAAGGAGCTTCGGAAAGATTCGTAACATGGGACATCCCTCCTACCGTATATGTATGGCAGAAGGGATGCTCATAGAACCGTGCCGGCGAAACGGCTAGCGTTGCTTGGGATTCCCGTATTTCATGAAGATCCAGCCGGCGAAACCGCTGAAGAGCGTCAACAGATAAGTGAACAGCTGGACGGCTGGCAGGTCATCATATAACGGACCGGGCAGCCACGGAAACACGCCATATGTATAATCGACGGTGTCGTTCAGCAGCGTCCAGGCAATGGCCCCGGTTAGGGCTGTCCAGCGGTAATGAAACAATCGGACGAACAGCAAGGCTTCTACTGCCATCGCCGTGTGCGAAGCGACAAGCATCCAATCCTGCCATGCCAGCACATCTCCTTGGGCTTGTCCGGCAAATATCATCGCAACCGCCCATATGCCATACTTCACGGATGTGACGACTGCCAGTGCCTCTATGAGATGCTGAAACAACGCGCCGCCGAGGCTCCGAGGCGGGTAGAGAAGCAGCAAAAGCGCCAAGCTGAAGAACAAACTGGCCGTCGGGCTGTCCGGCACGAATACGACCTGCCATATGTAGCCATGTTCCACCGTATCGGCCATTTGAGCGCCGTACCATATGTATCCATAGATTGTTCCAAGTACGTTGCAGACGAGCAGCAGCCAAAGAATCGATCGCTTGCTTAGAAATTCCCGGCTCCATAAAAACGAAATTGACAAACTCGGTCCTCCAATCCTGTTCCTGTATTCTTTAGACTAATGCCGATTATACCTAAACCAGGGACATATTTCATCTATGTACGCATTTAAAAAAGAACCTGACCGTAATACGGTCAGGTTCTTTAATGCATGTTACTCTGCAGCCGCTTCTGCCTTCTGGCTTGCGAGCCAATCAGCCAGCTGGTCGAGTTGTTCTTCGGTAACTCCAGCAGAGAGTGCAGTTTCCTTCATAGCCGGCATGCTGCCTTGGCCATTTTCGATGATAGCCACAATCTCTTCTTTGGTATGGGTATCCCCGACACCGCGCAGCGACGGTCCGGATGCCCCTTTCAAATCTGCAGCGTGACAGGAGATACAAGTAGCCGTCTTAAAGGTCTCCATTGCAGGATTATCCTTATCCACAATCGCTACGATGCTGTCTTCAGGCTGCTTGCCGCTGGTCGTTGGCAGACCAGCTGCACGTTTCTCGTGAGCTTCTTCTTCCCGCTGAATATGCTCCGGCTTCTGGCCCGTCGCTTCCAGCTCATGCTGATAGTGCGTCCATGCAGCATTGGTCAGATAGATGACGGCAAACAACGACAGAATCATCAGCGCCGAAGTGATAGGTCTCTTATAGAACCTGCGTTCCTTCCCTGTATCCAGGAACGGAACGAGGAGCAATGAGCCAAAGGCTACGCCGGAAACGCCAATCGTACCGAGTACCACATAATCACCGGATGCGTACGGAAGCTTCAAATATTCATACAGGAACAGGAAGTACCAGTCCGGCATCGGAATGACCGAAGCCCCCGGATCCGCCGGATAACCAAGCGGTGCCGGTTCCGAGATGGTCAGTACAAGGAAACCGACCAATACAACTACACCAACCATCCATTCCTTCAACAAGAAGTTAGGAATGAACGCTTCTGATTTGCCGGGGTATGCGGTGTAATCCGGCGGCGTAACCCAACCGCTGCCTTTTTTCACACGCGAATCGCCGACATAAACTACTTTTTCATCAGATTTATGACCATGTGCCATAAATATGCGCCTCCCTTCTTCTTATAGTGGACCGGAAATACCTTGTCTGCGGATCATGATAAAGTGTCCTACCAATAAGGCAAGAAGGACAGCCGGAAGGAAGAATACGTGAATAGCGAAGAAACGCGTCAGCGTTTCGGCACCTACGATCGTACCGCCTTGCAGCAATTCTTTAATGATAGGTCCAAGCCAAGGTACGGAGTTCGCAATCTCCAGTGTAACTTTTGTAGCGAAGTAAGCTTTGTTATCCCATGGCAGCAGGTAACCTGTCAAACCAAGGCCGAGCATAACAAAGAAAATGAGCATACCAACGACCCAGTTCATTTCACGCGGCGCTTTGTAAGAGCCGGTGAAGAACACGCGCATCGTATGCAGGAACATCATAACGATTACCAAGCTTGCGCCCCAGTGGTGCATGCCGCGGACAATCTGTCCGAAGGCAACCTGTGTTTGCAGGTACTCGACACTGTTGTAAGCGTTTATGATATCCGGTACGTAATACATCGTCAGGAACATTCCCGACAGAATCTGGATGACTGTGATAAAAAACGTCAAGCCGCCGAAACAGTACACAAACGCGGAGAAATGATGCGCCGGGTTTACGTGTTCCGGTACCTCGTGGTCTGCAACGTCTCTCCAAATCGGCGTGATATCGAGACGTTCATCAATCCAGTTGTAGACATTCTTCAACATCTGAATCTACGCCTCCTATTTAACTACGGTATTTGGCACGATGGCGCCGAGGTAAATCCAGCCGTTCTCGATTTTCGTCTCGTACTGGTCAAGCGGCTTCGGCGCGACTGCCAGGTTCTTACCGTCCGGTGTATAACGCGCACCGTGGCAAGGGCAGTGGTATTCATCCGGGAAATTCTTGTTGTTATTCCATCCAACAAGGCATCCCAAATGCTTACAAATCGGTGAAAGCGCTACAATTTCACCTTGATCGTTCTTACGAATCCACGCCGTCAAAGTAGCCGTACTGTTGTACCAGCCGTCCTGCTGTTTGAGCTCGAAATGGAATTCCTGTGGATCGTTGGTAATTTTGCTCTCTTCCGCGACTTTTACAAAAGACCCTTCTTCCTTATTTTGAAGAATCGGATCAACGGCAAAGCGGAGCATTGGCAAAACTACTCCAGCAGCCATATAAGCTGTGGCACCGCCCAACGTGTATGTAAGAAATTGTCTGCGGGACATCTCTTTCTGTCGGGGTGGATTGTGCGATTCTTCATGCTCGTCATTGTGGTTGCTGCTCATTCTGTGTTCAACCCCCTTTGTCAACCGTTCTTAAGTGTCATCAATGATTAAAATCACACGACTTACTAGGACATACTAATAATATCTTAGGCACCCAAGACCGTCAAGAATTTGAATCCCAAATTTGGGTTCGCTTCCAATAGCCCTTTCATAAATTGTTGGTTTTTTGTCACAATTCAACACGGCTTTCCTGCTGCCACATTTCGCTGATCTGTCCGGATACGATGGCAGGCATAGGGATCGAGTCGCTGCCTTCCAGCCTGCGGCGCGACAGGACAAGCGTACTTTCGGGCACATCCTCTATGGAGAGCTCGGAATCGGCTGTCATGACCACCACGAACTTAAAGCCGATGGATTTGACATTGTGACAAACTTCATTTAGAAGCTTCATATCTTCAGTATTTCCATATTGTACGGCAGGATATGTAACCAATCTTCCCTTAAACGGAATTTCTGCCATATCCATAAAATCCCGGAGCCGTTCCAGCGCGGCTGTCGCCTCCCATGGCGTTTCCGTACCCGAAAGTCCGGTGAACGGAATCAGGCAGGTATCAAAATAAGGTTTCAGCTCCGGCCACGTCTGCTCTTCCACTTCACTAAATTTCATGCAAGATACATTCCTTTCTGCTCACTCATCATGATTTTGTCTTCATTATACGAGTGAAAGGTCAGGTTAGGCAAAAAAAAGAAGAAATGCGATAAAGCATTTCTTCAATTCAAAGTCCTCAGTTCATCCGTCAGGGTTCGGAAAGCCACTTCGTCGCCGGAAGCCAGCGCTTCGTCGATTTCCTTGTACAGCTCTTCGCTCCGATGCTTGCGCAATGCCTCGTCCCACACCATTTCGGCCGCCAGACCTAACATAACCTCGTAAGTAACCTTCATCTTATCCATTAGGATGCACCTCCAAACTAAATTTGCGTATAGCTTATATTCTTTCCCTTTAATTGCTTAACTTCCAACATATTTACGGCTGCTGCGAACTTGTCCAAACAACCATGCTAGAGGATCAAATCATCATTCGAATCGCTGATATGTATGCCGGCTTCCGCTGCCTTCAATCCAAGCGCGGTCATTTTGTATGATGTTCCCATGCTCTGGCTCTCCCCTATTCTGAGCATCCCCAAATGCATCAGCATACGGATAATCCGCTGCTCCAAGATGTTTTGCGGACTATCATAATAGAAAGGACGGATTAGCCAGCCCAGCGATTCGTAAAGCGAGGCTGCCGTGACCCAATCTCTTGCGCATTGACTTATCCAGTAAACAAGAGAAGATATATTGGGAATTGCGCCTTTATACAGTCTTAACCAAAAGCGGAATATCTGTATCACGCTAACTTGATTTCCTTCCTCAAGAAACGAGGTTCCGGTTTCACTCAGGATCAACCGCGCATGGTTTTCCCTGATCCATTTTTTGGCGTAGGCATAATCGTACAGCAGCGCAAACCGGTCGGGATACTCAATGCAGGAACGACCATACCCGAACCGCCACGCTCCCTTGGTAATCAACGGCTCCGAAATATGCAGCGTACTCATGAGCTGCTGCTGATTGCGCCTATACATGAATCCTTCCTGGTTCAACTCGATATCGTGCCCGCCTACATATTTAAGAATCAGCTTGAGATCTTCAGCAGCTAGTCCCTGCTCATCCCGGTACGCCTCCGGATCATGCGGCAAACGCTCCAGATTTTGATGAAGCCGCTCCCGCAGCACATCGCGGAACCGCTCCTTCAAATCCGAGGGGACTTGAAACAAATACTTGGTCGAATGAGTAAAACCGTTAAACAGCCAGCCGCTCCGGCGATAACGTGCGACCGCCTCCCGCGGACTTTCCGTTTTGGCCGCAGCTGCCTTCTTGTTTGAAGAAGCTTTATCTTCTTTCTCCTCCAAATCCGCCGTATGACGGATGGCGGCCGTCAGTTCTTCCAGGCTGTAGCCTGTTCGTGTGTCAAAGACCAGATTGTTCAGAAAACGCAAATCGCTTGGTGACAAGCTGCTGACCTGCTCCTCGAAAAACTCTCTTCGCCCGAGCTTGGACAGGATGCTCTGGATCAGTTCGTGCTTCGAATTTCGCTTAGCGTCACAATCATAGTGATTCGCTATATTGCTAAGCTGTCCAATATCGGCATATGTGAGCATATCCGCTAGATTCATCTTCCATCGCCTCGCCGTTTTACAACCATTATGGGAAGGTTTTGGACTTTTGATACCTGATGCACCTCGGTTTGATGAAATATTTTTGATTATTTCTATATAGAAATGACTATGCTCTCTTATTAAATGATAGAATACATTCAAAAGGTTACAGGAAACAGCACTTGATGTTTTTATAACGAATACAAAATGAAGCCCAGCTTTTTTTTAAGACGGGCTGATTCCATTAATACAGGAGGATCACCATGATAAGAACGCCGGAACACGAAATATAACTTGGTGCGAATCGAATCCGCGGACCTCCCTTAAGAGCGTTTTATATGAAGAAACTTATTCATGATAAATGACTCGGAGGTTAAGAGAGATGATAAATGATGCTGAATTTTTAAACTTCATTCAAAACATGGATCACCATTTTTCGGGATGGGACTTTTCGCGTATTACCGCTTCCGGCCGCATGCAGTCCCACGCTCTCCCCTGGTCTTTGGGCAGCGCGGTGCTCCCTTTGATGCGAAATGCCGCTACGATGCTGGACATGGGGACGGGAGGAGGAGAATTCTTGTCCTCCCTGCAGCCGCTCCCCAAAACCGTTTATGCCACCGAAGGGTACAAACCGAACGTTCAGATTGCGAAACAAAGACTTGAGCCGCTGGGCGTAAACGTTGTCTATTTTGAAGAAGATTCCTCGCTTCCTTTCAAGGATCGTTATTTTGACCTGATCATCAATCAGCATGAATCCTATTCGGCAGCGGAAGTAAGAAGAATATTGAACGAGCGTGGGGTGTTCGTAACCCAGCAATCCGGCGGAACCGATTGTTATGGGATAAACGAATCGCTTGGCGTTCCGCTGAATGAAGAGTTTGCTCATTGGAACCTGGCGATAGCGGCTCAAGAGCTGCATGATCATGGTTTCAAGGTTACCTTCAGCCGCGAGGACTTTTTACCGCAGCGATTTTACGACATCGGCGCACTGGTTTATTACTTGATAGCGATTCCCTGGCAGATTCCGAATTTTACGGTGGAGCGCTATATCGAGCCTTTACATCATATTCACCGGATGATCCGGACCAATGGCTACTTCGAGGTCCAGCAGCACCGGTTTATTCTAATCGCCGAAGTGTAAACGTCAACCTAGCCAACATAAAGAAGGAGCCTTCCCGGCGGAAGGCTCCTTCTACTAATACACGCTCATATTTACGATTGGTTCGTCAACAGATGCTTGGTACAGTTAAACAGCAAGGGTGACCAGTCATCCTCTTTTCTCTCCAGGACGGTGAGCGACAGATTGCCGATCCGTTCGCTCAGAGCGCCACGGCACACCAGCTTGTATAACTGCGCTAAAAAACCGCCATGACTGACAACCAGAATATTGGCTTCCGGATGTTTATGCCACATATCATCGAGAAAGACAAGCCCTCTGGACTGAAGCTCCAGATCCGTTTCCTGACCCAGATCCAACATGTGCCAATCGGCACCGAACCGGGTTTCACGCTCTTCCGCTGTCAAGCCTTCCACCTGACCGTACTTACGCTCACGCAAGCGGTTATCCGGCGGCGCCAAGGGAATGTTCAGCATGGACGAAATGATCTTCGCGGTTTCTTCAGCGCGGGAGAGCCCGCTGCTGATCGCGAAGTCCCATCGGTAAGGCTCCTGCAGAAGTCTTTCCCCAAGCAAACGCGCTTGACGACGGCCTTCCTCATTCAGTGGTATGTCCGTTTGGCCTTGGATTTTGCCTAAAGCGTTCCAATCCGTTAATCCATGGCGAACCAAGCCGATCTGCATGCCGCCTCTCCTCCATCCTATCCATATTTTATCTTCTGACCCGATTTAGTCTTTTTAGGAAAAACAAAGCGCATCCGATTCCCAAAAGGGAAAGTATCATCCAGTATTCTGGCTGAGTGGGACTCATATCAACCACAAAAGGATCAATAATGCCGCTGTTGGTTTTTGGGATGTTGTAATCGTCCTTGGCATTCAAGCCTTGGGCCGTATCCGCTACTCCTGTAGGGATAATCCCTGTCGTTACGGCTTCCGGAACCGGATCAGGCTGATTGCCCGTCGCTGCAAAATAAACAAAGCTGCAAACGAACAAGGCCAGAAAACCGGCAATCATCAGCGTCAGCCGCTTCCGGAACACCCGGCTAACCGCCCGGCTCTTGGACGTTTCCTCCACCAGCCAGGGAAAATCGCGATAAATGCGGTCCATCACATTGCGGTTGATCTGTTCAGCGTCCATGTCGGGAAGCTCATGCTCCAAGGCATGAACCATGTTCTGGCTTTCCACCCACATTTCGTACTCCGCTGCACATGAACTGCAGGTTTGAACATGCGCAATCAGCCGTTGTCGCCGCAGATCGTTGTCCGGTAAATCCCAGACCGTTTCCATCAGCTCTTGGGCTTCATTGCAAGTCATCTGTTCTTCATCCCTCTCAGATCCTCAAAAACCGGCTCATAAAAATAGGGTTCGAGCTGAATTTTTACGCTGCCGCGGGCTCTGAACAACAGTGACTTAACCGAACTGACGCTTTGACCTAAAATATCTGCGATTTCCTGGTAATCCAGTTGATCATACTCCCGAAGAATCAGCGCCGATCTCTGCTTCTCCGGTAAATTGTTAATCGCTTCCCTTACCATATGTACTCGTTCACTGCGCAGGATCGCCTGCTCCGGAGCGACCTCCAGCGGCGCCACTGGCACGACCCCGCTCTCTTCCAGGGGCAATGTGCCGCTGCGATGCTTGCGAAGTTCGCTCAGCACGGTGTTGCGCGCAATGGTGTAGAGCCAAGTCGAGAAGGATGCATCCACTTCCCGGAAGGAATGCAGGCTCCGGAACGCCTTGTAGAACGTTTCCGAGCATAAATCTTCGGCCATTAGCTCCATGTGCGAGCTTTTTAACATATGATAGACAAATGCCAATATTTTTCTCTGATAACGCCGCATTAATTCGGAATAAAGTTCGGTATTGCCTTGCTTAATTTCTTGGATTAGTTGGGAATCCGTCATATGATTTTTCGTTCCTCCTTCACCCACCGGTGCCCATTCCTTGTCAATTCCACCTTCATGAGGAAAATCAAGGATTTGTGCAAAAGTACCGTCAAACCATATATAGTTACGCCTCATGTTGTCTGACTATTCTATGTATTTGGCAATTTCCCCAAATCTTCTACACTAGCACTCTAGCATTATAGCACATATTGGAGAAAAGTTCAGGTTTGTGGCAGAAGGTTTTCCACGGATAGGAAAATAGGCAAAAAAAATCCGCCTTCAACATTGAAGGCGGTTGCACAAAGTGCAATATTTTGGATAGGAGTGGAGAGAAACCATACTGTACTTTTATTATATGTATACGTTTTCATTTTGTCAACACTGAAAACGCATTTATTTCCGGTTGTTTAAAAACAACCGGAAAATTACTGATACACCGAGTGTCCTTGCGATAACAACAGCTCTTTAGCCCGCTCCTGTTCGATTTCATTGCGGAAGGAAAGCCTCATCACGCCCGGCACATCTTCCCGACTCTCGATAATCTGCATGTTGCTGAGGTTGATGCTGTTCGTCCCGAGCTCCGTCGCAATGCGGCCGATGATGCCCGGATGGTCAGGCACGTCCAAATACAGATCAAATTGGGACACAATCATGCCCTTGCGCCGCTCAGGCAGGACGCTGCGGAATTCTCCTGCCATGCGGAAAGCCTCTTCGATCGCAGCACCGTCCTTCGACTCCAACATATCCATGAATCGCCGGATCCCTTCATTCCAGTCTTGCAGCAGCGTCAGCATGACCCTGCGATTGTTTAATAGAATGTCCCGCCATACGACCGGGTCGCTGGAAGCGATGCGGGTTATATCCCGAAAGCCCCCTGCGGCCAAGGTGCGGTACAACGGATTATCGTCATTATAGGAGCTGATCTGATTGACTAACGCCACTGCGATCACATGAGGCAGATGGCTGATCGCTCCAACGATCTCATCGTGAAGTCTCGGCTCTACCTTCACAATATGGGCACGCGTGTGAGACAAAAGCTCTACAAGCACGTTCAGCTTATCCTGAGGGACATCGTCCGGCGGAGTAAGCACGTAATATGCATTCTCGAACAATACGGTGGAGGCAGCTCCAACACCGGACCGCTCCGAGCCCGCCATCGGATGACCACCGATGAAATACGCATCCTTAAGGGCAAGCTGGGACGCGCATTCGGCAATGCTTGCTTTGGTGCTGCCAACATCCGTAATAATGCATCCCGGCTTCAGCCGCATTTCGCTCAAACGTTTCATGTACATCTCAAGACTGCCTACGGGAACGCATAAAAAAATGACGTCCGCGTCTAGGGCAGCTTCTTCTACCGAAAGCGTAACCTTATCAACGACGCCTTTAGCAATGACCTGGTCGGCATATTCTTGGGTGTGGGCATAACCGGTAACGGTTATGCCAGGTTTTCCTTTGAAGTTTAAAGCTAACGAACCGCCGATCAAGCCGACGCCGAATATGGAAATTTGCATTGTCATGTTCTCTCTCACTCGTTTCAAGCTGCGATTATTGTTGTGTCATTCGATCAGGCTTGCGCATTCACTTCGCTCAGCACTTGTTCCAAAGCGCCGATAAAAGCCTTATTCTGTTCTTCGGAGCCTACGGTTACGCGAATATAGTTCGGGTACAGTTCAAATCCAGGCCGTACGATAATGCCTTTGCTAAGCAGAGACTTAAACACTTCGGTGCCTGGCTTCTTCACATCCACCATAATGAAGTTTCCGTTCGCAGGAAAATAAGATAGTCCAAGACGATCAAATTCCCCTTGTACGTAATGGATCCCATCGGCATTCATTTGACGGCATTTCGCTACGAACTCCTGATCTTTCAGGGCTGCCTTCGCCGCTACTTGAGCCAGGCGTCCCGTATTAAACGGCTCACGTACCCGATTGATCAAGGAAATGACTTCCTGCTGCCCGATGCCGTAGCCGATCCGGAGGGCGGCTAAGCCGTATATTTTGGAGAAGGTACGCAGGATGACCAGATTCGGATAACGCTCCATTAACTTGATGCTGTCCGGGTACGAAGCGTCCGTTACATATTCATAATAAGCTTCATCAAGCACAACCATTACGTGGGCCGGGACTTCATCCAGGAAAGAAACCAGCTCGCTTTCGGAAACGATGGTTCCGGTCGGATTATTCGGATTGCACACCCACACGATTTTGGTTTTGTCCGAAACGGCTTTGGCCATGCCCGGCAGATCGTGCTTACCGTCCACCAGCGGCACCTCGATGCATGTCGCACCTTCGATATCCGCGTTCGTTTTATACACCGAGAAGGTCTGATCCGCCATGATGGTTTCATCCCCCGGTTGCAGGAATGCCCGGATAATGAGGGCAATAATTTCATCGGATCCGCAGCCGAAAATAATCTGATTGCGTTCAATTCCCAGCTGGCCAGCAAGCTCCGCCGTTAAATCGGCCGCACTTCCGTCCGGATACAGGCTGAGCGTTCCCAGTTCGGCGGTAATCGCTTCGGTTGCGCGCGGCGAGCAGCCGTACGGATTCTCGTTAGAGGCCAGTTTAATGACGACATCCAGCCCTAATTCCTTTTTGACTTCTTCGATCGGTTTCCCGGGCTGATATACGGGAAGATTAACAATTTGCGCTTTCGGTTTCATACGATATTCGCCTCACCTTTCATAACTGCTATGGACAACACTATCCTTTTAATTGTGCCACAAACTCCCTGATTTGCAAAAGTCCCTGCTGTCTTGTCTCTTCCTTCTCCAGCAGAGGAATGGTTGATTCAATCTGACGCACAATCGCGCTGCCGACAACGACGCCGTCGCAGATTTTTGAGAATCTGGCCACCTGCTCACTGGATGAAATGCCAAAGCCGATCGCGATCGGCACGCTGCTGTACTGCCTTACCGTCTCAAGGAAAGACTCCACCCCCGAGTAAAAATCGGTACGCTCGCCAGTCACGCCAAGCGAGGATACGCAGTACACAAAGCCGGTCGCTTCGGAAGCGATGTTCGCGATCCGCTCATGGGAGGTAGGGGCCACCAGCGGAATCAGATGAACTCCCGCCGCGTGGGCGCGTTTCCGAACCTCCTCGGATTCTTCCACCGGAAGATCGGGAATGATCAAGCCGCTGATGTCATGCCTTACCACTTCCTCGAAGAAAACGTCCAGTCCGGTTTGCAGTACCGGATTGTAATACGTGAACAGGATGAACGGCAGCTTGCTGCCCCGCTCTCTTGCCAGGCGCGCTGTTTCCATGCAAGTGCGAATGGTCACCTTGCTCTTCAGCGCGCGCTCGGAAGCGCGCTGGATGACCGGTCCGTCGGCAAGGGGATCCGAGTAAGGAACGCCGAGTTCAATAATGTCGGCTCCCGCGATTTCAAGCTCATGGATGATATCCAGCGTCGACTTCACATCCGGATCTCCGACAGTGAGATAAGGGATCATGGCGGTCTTGTTTTGTTGCTTCAACGACGCAAAGGTCTGATCGATTCGGTTCATTCGGTTTTCCCTCCCGTGTAAGCCATGATGGACTCCACGTCCTTATCGCCGCGACCGGATAAATTAATCACGACGATATCGTTCTCGGTCCACGTTGATGCCATCTTTACGGCTTGCGCTACGGCGTGCGCGGATTCCAGGGCAGGAATAATGCCTTCCGTGCGGCATAACAGCTGCAGGGCATCAAGCGCCTCTTGGTCGGTTATCGGTACGTACTGCACGCGTTCAATGTCTTTTAAATAGGAATGCTCCGGACCAACGCCGGGATAATCGAGGCCGGCTGAAATGGAATGCGCCTCCTGTACTTGTCCGTACTCGTCCTGCAGCAAATAACTCATCGAGCCTTGGAATACGCCTTGTGTCCCCTTGGACATGGTAGCCGCATGAAAATCGGTATCCACTCCCTTGCCTGCCGCTTCGACGCCGATCAATCCGACTTTCTTGTCTTCAAGGAACGGATAGAACATGCCGATCGCATTGCTACCGCCCCCGATCGGCGCAAGAATGACGTTTGGAAGCCTTCCTTCCGTCTCCAGTATCTGCCTCCGGGTCTCGTCACCGATAATGCGCTGGAAGTTCCGCACCATCATCGGATACGGATGCGGCCCTACAGCGGAGCCCAGCACATAAAAGGTATCCTCGACGTTGCTGACCCAGTAGCGAAGCGCCTCGTTGCCGGCATCTTTCAGCGTTCGGCTTCCCGACGTCACCGGAATTACTTCGGCACCGAGCATTTTCATGCGGAATACGTTCAACTGCTGCCGCTTGGTATCTTCCTCGCCCATAAATACCTTGCATTCAAGACCCAGCAGAGCGGCTACGGTCGCGGTCGCTACGCCATGCTGTCCGGCGCCCGTTTCGGCAATGACCTTGCCTTTGCCCATGCGCTTGGCTAACACGCCTTGTGCAATGGCATTGTTGATTTTGTGCGCGCCGGTATGGTTCAAATCCTCGCGCTTCAGGTAAATTTTAGCCTTGCCGAGATGTTGGCTGAGCCGCTCCGCGTAATAAAGCGGCGTTTCCCTTCCGGAATACTGTTTCAGCAAATAGGCGATCTCCTCTTTAAAAGCAGGGTCCTCCGAAAAACGATTATATTCTTGCTCAAGCTCTATTAAAGCGTTCATCAGTGTTTCCGGCACGAACCGGCCTCCAAACACCCCGAAACGTCCATTACGGTCAGGAAGCTGTGTCATTTCCCCTTCACCCTTTCTACAAATGCGGTCACTTTGTTTATATCCTTCACGCCAGGCTCGCTCTCTACGCCGCTGGATACATCCACCCCGTACGGAGCGTACTGGCCGATCAAATGAGCAACATTATCCGGATCGAGCCCGCCGGCTACAAACAAGGGAATCCCTTGCCGTTCAGCCCATTGCTGGTACGCCGGGATCAGATCCCAGGCAAACGTCTTGCCCGACCCTCCGCCGTACATCGGATCATAGGTGTCGATCAGCAGTACGTCGATGCAGCCCGCATACGAATCCAGTGCCGACAGACGTTCTGCTTCCGGACGGTCACTTCCGATCGATACCGCCTTAAAAACGGAAACCGGGAAGCGCTCCTTCACTTCCCGGCAAAATTGCGGCGATTCCTGACCATGCAGCTGCACGACGTCAAGCGCCGTTTTTTGAAGAAGCTCTGCGAGCTCGCTCAAATCAGGGTTAACCAAGACGCCGACAGCAGCGGGAATCTTGTCATGCTCCCATTCCCGCAATACTTGCACCAACTGCGCAGCCTGCTGCGGCGTTACCCGCCGCCGGCTCTTTGCAAATACGAATCCGATATAATCCACAGGTAAGTTTATCATAGATTTTAGCACTTCAACGCTTTGAAGTCCACATATTTTTAGAGCCGTACTCATCATCGCATGTCCCCTTTATTCCATGTCTGCAGCTATCGGCAGAGGTCCCATCAGATCGTTCACAGCGCGGAACACGTCCTGCTGGCGCATGAAATGTTCCCCGACCAGAACCCCATGTGCCCCAACATAATGCAAGTAGGAAATATCGGCGGGGCCTGATATTCCGCTCTCGCTGATCAACGTAACTCCCTGCGGAACTTGTGCCGCGATATCTGCCGTTGTCTGCAATGAGGTCTCAAAGGTCCGAAGATTACGGTTGTTAATCCCGATCAGACGGGCCGTTCCCAGTCCGAGAACCGATTCCAGCTCTTGCCCATCGTGAACCTCAATCAGGCAATCCAATCCGATCGAGCCTGCAACGTCAATGAACTCCGCGATGCGCTGCGGCGCAAGTATGCTCGCAATCAAGAGAACGGCATCCGCACCCAGCAGGCGCGCTTCGTAAATCTGAGTCTCGTCGATAATGAAATCTTTGCGCAGCAGCGGGATGTTGACGGCCGCCCTTACCGCTTGCAAATATTCTCCACTTCCCTGAAAGTAATCCTTATCCGTCAGCACGGACAGACAATCGGCATCGGCTGCTTCGTAAGCCTTGGCGATCATAACCGGGTCAAAGTCGGGACGAATCAACCCTTTGGAGGGCGAAGCCTTTTTGACCTCGGCGATTAACCCCATGCTGCGTTTGCGTCCCATGGACAACGCCTTCTCAAACCCGAGAGTCGGAGGCAAATCCGCTATTTGCCTCTCTGCTTCCGAGATGCTGAACGTTTCTCGCAGCTGTGCAACCTCATTGCGTTTCGTTTCTACGATTCGATCAAGATACATAACTCATTTCCCCCGTTCTTGAGATCAGCTGCTCCAACTTGGACTGCGCCAGACCGGAATCAATCGCTCCCGCTGCACGCTGGACGCCTTCGGCCAAACTATCCGCAAGTCCCGACACATAGATGCAGGCACCGGCATTGGCAAGCACGATGTCCCGATAAGCACTGCGTTCTCCGCGCAGTACCGAGCCGATGATGGCCGCATTCTCTTGTGCGTCGCCGCCCAGGATATCGTTCATCGGATGAACCGACAGACCCAAATCATGGGGGTGGATATCATAAGTGCGGACTTCTCCGCCCCGGAGCTCCGATACCCGGGTAGGCGCCGAGACGCTGATTTCATCCAGCCCATCGTGGCTGGTCACCACCATGGCCCGCTTCAAACCGAGCTCTTTGAGGACCTGCGCAATGGTTTCCGTTTTGTTCATATCGTATATCCCGAGCATCTGCCGGTCAGCGCCCGCAGGGTTCGTCAGTGGCCCCAGCATGTTAAATACGGTTCTGACCCCGAGCTCTTTGCGAGGAGCAGCCGCATGTTTCATCGACGGATGATAAATTTGGGCGAACAGGAAGCAGATTCCGATATCGTTCAGGCAGGCTGTGGCTTGTTCTGCGGTCAAGTGGATATTGACGCCAAGCGCTTCCAGCACATCGGCGCTGCCCGCCCGGCCCGATGCCGAACGGTTGCCGTGTTTGGCCACTCTGACCGAAACCGAGGAGGAGATAATGGCGGATACGGTAGAAATGTTAAACTTGTGAATGCCGGATCCTCCGGTGCCGCATGTATCGAGCAGCTGGTTCCGTTCGGTAACGACACGTCCGCCCGCGCCTCTCATCGCTTCGGCAAATCCGGTTATCTCTTCTACGGTCTCTCCCTTCATTCTTAAGGCCGTCAGCAGCGCGCCGATTTGAGAATGGGTCGCATGGCCTTCCATTATGGTCTGCATAACCCCGCGAGCCTCTTCCCGGCTCAGATCCTGACCGCCGATCAGCTTTGAAAGGCTGGATTGCATCGTCTCCATCACGTTCATTACGATCTCCTCCTTCATGTTAAGGTGTATATTGATACAGATAATCCTGATTGATTAAGTCGTTGGCCCCCGTGCTGGACGGAAACATCGCTTCCGCGACGCGGATCGCCTTCAGCATCCCTTTGGCTTTATTAATGGTTTCCTCATACTCCTTCTCGGGAACCGAGTCCCATACGATTCCGGCCCCTGCCTGAACATAAGCTTTGCCCTGGCGAAAAATGATCGTGCGGATCGTAATGCAGGAATCCATATTGCCTCCAAAGCCCAGATAACCGATGGCCCCGGCATATGCGCCTCTCGCTTCCCGCTCCAATTCGGCAATGATCTCCATTGCCCGCAGTTTCGGAGCTCCGGATACCGTTCCTGCTGGCAAACAGGACAGAAAAGCATCAAAGAAATCCTTATTCTCGCTCAGCTGGCCGGATACGCTGGATACCATATGCATCACGTGGGAGTATTTTTCAATCTCCATGAACGTATCGCATTTCACCGTGCCGAACTCCGATACGCGGCCCAGGTCGTTGCGGCCGAGATCCACCAGCATCAAATGCTCCGCGCGTTCCTTCTCGTCCTGCAGCAGATCATCCGCCAGCGCCTGATCTTCGGCTTCGTCGCTGCCCCTCGGCCTTGTCCCCGCGATCGGTCTTGTTTCCAGCCTTCGTCCTTCCACCTTCACCAAGGCTTCAGGAGACGTCCCCACGATAATGTCGTCGTCCATTTTGAGGTAATACATGTACGGCGAAGGATTCAGCGTTCTCAGTACCCGGTAGACGTGAAGCGGCGATACATCGGTTTCGATATGGAAGCGCTGGGACAAGACAACTTGAAAAATGTCGCCTGCACGAATATATTCCTTCGCTTGCTCCACATTGGAGAGATACTTCTCTTTGGTCATGTTGGATTTAATATCGCCCATGTCGACATCGGCCGGAATGCCTCTGGAGTTTACGTTCTCCCGCGGCCCCTGATCCTGAAGCTGTTCGGCCGCCGCTTCCAGGGTACGGCAAACATCCATATAGCTCTGACGGATGGTGTCGTCCGAATCTCCAGGTTTCACGTGCACGTTGCCGACCAGCATGATCTGCTGCTTCACGTGGTCGAAGACAATGACTTGATCGCAAAACATGAACCGGATATCATCCATCCCGAGATCATCCATCGCGTGTGCAGGCAGCTTCTCGTAATATTGAAGCAGATCATATCCGAAAAATCCGATGGCCCCTCCGGTAAAAGGAGGCATCTCCTTCAGCTGCGGGCTGCGGTACGTACGCAGCAGCGCTTTAAGCTCCTCGACGGGCTTGCCTTCCAGCAAGGAACGCTCCCCATTCTTTTCAATCTCAATCTTGCCTTTTTTACCTGTTATCATTAAGAAGGGGTCTGTTCCGATGAACGAATACCGTGCCCACTGTACGCCGCCCTCAACGCTCTCTAGTAAAAATGCCCGTTTCCGCTCCGCATACCGCTGAAAAATGCGAATCGGGGTTTCCATATCGGCTAACAGTCTGATCGCTACCGGAATCAGGTTGTATTCACCTGCCATTGCCACCACTTGCTCCATTGATGGATTCGCCATGTCAATCCCTCCTTAATGAATGTATACAACAAAAAAACCTCTACCGAAGTAGAGGTTAACGTTCAGAATAAGTCTATGAAAAAAGAGCGCGGTCAAAGGACATTCAACCCGTTCATCGACAACCTACAGCGCTGAATTTCCATGGAACGGAAACAAGAAATAGACCTGTATCCGGACGTACGAAAATGCCGTAAGATTCATCATGAAATCAAGTGTATCCTAAAACCCGATGATGTTACTCCCTAAAATGCCTCAGCTCTTCTCAACTCAACTCATCTGTAAAACCTAACTCTACTCAGCTATTCTGATATCACTATACAGGATAATGCCGTGTTACCGCAACCCTAAATTTCAACATCAAGCGTTTGAGCCTGATAAATCCGGACGCAGCCGCTTGGCTTCGTTCAAATACACATGCTTGATCTCGCTCTGGCTTTTGTCCGTATTGACCTGCACCATAAACCGGATGCAGCGCGGCAAACTGCCCTGAACGGGGATTTCAACCGAACACATCAAAGGGACGAGATCCCAGCCCTCCAGCTGGCGTATCGCCTTGGCCGGGAACGTTGCATCCAAATCCTGCGTCATCGTAATCCATATGTTGCTGATATATTCAGGCTGCAGCTCGTTGCGTCTCACCATCTCTTCCAGCAGTCGCAGCGTCTCCTGTACGATCTCCTGCTCATCGTTGCGGGTGACGGTTGTCGCCCCCCGGATTCCCCGATTCATCATGACTATCCCTCTCCCTTCAACTGTTCGACCACGGATCGAACAGCTTCTACCGGTACATCCTTAACGATGCTGACGGAACCGATGGATTCCGGTACGATAAATACCATTTGCCCCTCGGCGAACTTCTTATCATGCTGCATGGCATCCATGATGCGATCGACCGAGACGTCATCCGGCAAGATTACCGGCAGATTCACCGCCTTCAGCATGCTCACCGTCTCTTTGTGCAGACCCGCGGGTCTGCCAAGCTTCTCAGCAAGTCGGGCCGATCCCGCCATGCCGATTGCAATCGCCTCGCCGTGCAAGAATCGGCCGTAACCGCCAACGGCTTCGATGGCATGGCCAATGGTATGCCCCAGATTAAGAATGGCGCGCAAGCCGCCTTCCCGCTCATCCTGGGATACCACGTCCGCCTTGATCGCGCAGCCGCGCTCCAAGCCGTAGATCAAAGCTTCCGGCTCCAGGCTCTGCAGCTTAGAGCCGTTCTCACGGCACCAGTAGGCAAAATCCCGGTCCAGGATCAAGCCATGCTTCACCATTTCCGCAAGGCCAGAAGACACCTCGCGCGCCGGCAGCGACATCAGCGTATTCACGTCATAAACCACCATGACGGGCTGATGAAAAGCGCCAATCATATTTTTGGCCAGAGGATGGTTCACCGCCACTTTGCCGCCTACGCTGCTGTCATGGGCAAGGATCGTGGTCGGGATCTGAACAAACGTCACGCCGCGCATGTATGTCGCCGCGACGAATCCGGCCAAATCGCCCACAACGCCTCCACCCAGCGCGAAGACTGCCGAGCTGCGGTCCAGCTTGCCGTTGATGGCCGTGGTCATAACCTCTTCATAGACCTGTAGGGATTTGGAGGACTCGCCGGAAGGGACGATATGGGAAATGACCGTGTACCCTTCCGATTTCAGCTGCTCCTCCACTTGCGCCAAATAGTGAGGCGCCACTTGATCATCCGTTACGATCAGATGCGGGCTCTTGCGGGTTATGCCATGCTTCGCGCTCAGCTCGCCGAGGGTATTCAGAATCCCCGCACCGATATAAATCGGATAGGAACGCTCTCCCAGTTCCACATGTAATGTCCTCATATCAGTAGTTCTCCAGCTGTTTCAGGTAGTTTTGGTAATTCGCATGGATTTCCTCCATCGAATCGCCGCCGAACTTCTCAAGGAACGCCTTCGCTACCTCCCAGGTCACAACGTGCTCCATCACGACGCTGGCTGCCGGAACCGCACAAGCATCCGAGCGTTCAACCTGAGCCGTAAAGGCTTCCTTCGTGTCGATATCCACGCTTTGAAGCGGCTTGTACAGCGTCGGAATCGGCTTCATGACGCCGCGCACGACGATCGGCATGCCGTTGGTCATTCCGCCCTCGAATCCTCCCAAGCGGTTGGTCGCACGGTGGTATCCGCGTTCCTCGCTGTACATAATCTCGTCATGCACCTGGGAGCCGCGCAGCTCGCCTGCTTCGAATCCGATGCCGACCTCAACGCCCTTAAAGGCGTTAATCGACATCACGCCCTGCGCGATGCGTCCATCCAGCTTGCGGTCATATTGGACATGGCTGCCCAATCCGACCGGCAATCCTTCGATGATGCATTCCACGATGCCGCCGATGGAGTCGCCTTCTTTTTTGATCTCGTCTATGTAGGCTTCCATCTTCTTCTCGGTCTCTTCGTCCACCACGCGAACCGAAGAAGCTTCCGTACGCTCGATCAGCTCATCGATCGAAAGATGGTGCGGGGGAGCCTCGATTTCGCCGATCCGGATGACCTGGCCAGCCACTTTGACGCCAAACTGCGCCAGGAATTGTCTGGCGATAGCGCCAACGGCAACGCGGACCGTGGTTTCACGGGCACTGGAGCGTTCCAGCACGTTACGCAGATCCTTCAGGTTGTACTTCAATCCGCCGTTCAGGTCGGCATGACCCGGTCTTGGACGATGTACCCGTCTCTTCGCCTCGTCGTTGCCCTCTATCGGCTCCACGTTCATAATGTTCTGCCAATGCTTCCAATCGTTATTCTGGACGACCAGCGCGAGCGGCGCACCGGTTGTATAACCGTGACGCACACCGCCAAGGATTTGCGCGGTATCCTTCTCGATCTGCATGCGGCGTCCCCGGCCGTAGCCCTTCTGTCTACGATGGAGCTGAAAGTTCAGTGCGTCGAAATCAAGCTCCAAGTTGCTTGGAAGCCCTTCGATTATAGTTGTCAGCTGAGGCCCGTGCGTCTCCCCAGCGGTTAAAAACCGTAAGCTCATGATGCTTTTCCCCCTTTAGGCTTTTAAGCGTTAAACCGCTAAACTCCGCGAACATCTTCTGCTCATTATAGTATAGGTCTAACGCTTTGACAAGAATGTCGACAAACGAGCAAAAGCGCCTCTCATCCTGCGGATTGAAAAGCGCTTTATGCGTTAAGACTGCCGTCTCTATTGAATTTTACGGTAGAAAAAGGTCTCGTTGCTTTCCAGGCCGTACTGTCCCGGATTAAAGATCTGTTCGGTGCTGCCCACAAACAGAAATCCGCCCGGTTTCAGGCTCGCGGCAAATTTCTGATACAGCTTGTGCTTGGCCCCTTCCGTGAAATAAATCATCACGTTCCGGCAGACAATCAGATCAAACCCGGCTTCGAACCGGTCCGTGAGCAGATTCTGCTTGTGGAAGGAGACCTCCTTCTTCAAGTTCTCGCTGAATCGATACAGCGAGCCCTCTTCCTTAAAATAGCGGGCGGCTACTCCGGAAGGGACGTCCTTGAGTGACCTCTCGACATACAGACCTTCCTTCGCTTTATGTAACGCACCGTCATCGATATCGGTCGCCATGATGCGCGCCCGGTCCAGCATGTTTTGTTCCGCCAGGATCATGGCAAGCGTATAGGGCTCTTCGCCGGTCGAGCAGGCAGCGCTCCAAACCTTCAACACCCCGGGATTCTGCTTGGCCAGCTCCGGCAATATTTTGTCCCGGAGCACTTCCCACCGGTTCGGGTTGCGCCAAAACTCTGAGACGTTAATTGTCATCCGGTCCAAAAACTCATGAAAGAGCGGCTTGTCCTTCATCATCGCATCGTAAAAGGCCGAAAAGGTTTCAAACCCCTTCTTCATGCGCAGCGTCGTCAGCCTTCGCTTCATCTGCGCTTCCTTGTAATCGGCCAGGTTGATCCCCGTGCTTCGCTCGATGCTGCGAACAAAGCCGATATAATCGGGATCCTCCAGTACTGGTTCATGTTCCGTCATCGTATCATCCTGTTAATCAGATTATTCCGCTTCCCGCTTCGCTTACAGCCAAGGGGACAGCGTCTTGTTGTACTCAACCAGTTCCCGATCATCAAAAAAATTGGCGATCTCGCGCTGCGCGCTTTCAGGCGAATCCGATCCGTGAATCAGATTATGCGGCGTATGAGCTGAAAAATCCCCGCGTATCGTACCTGGCAGCGCATCCTTCACATTCGTTTTGCCGATGACCTGGCGAGACAAAGCGATGATGTCGTCACCTTCCCAAACCATCGCAAACACCGGTCCTGACGTGATGAACCCTACCAGGTTATCGAAAAAATCCTTGCCTTCATGTTCCGCATAATGGCGCTTGGCCAGCTCGTCCGAAATCTGCATAAACTTGCCCGCAACCAGCTTGAATCCTTTATCCTCCAAACGGCCGACGATTCGGCCAATCAGCCCACGCTGCACACCATCGGGTTTAATCATCAAAAAAGTACGTTCCATAGGCCTCATCACGCTTCCCCTCATCCTAGGTAATTGAACAATTGAACCTTCATTCCATGCTCAAGTGATGTTACATGTTTGTACCCGTATTTTAACAGAAAGCAACCTCTTGGGTAAGGCTAATATGACCGCTTTGTAATAAAATTTGCGATATCTCTAAGCTGTTTTTTGGTCTTGATGTCAGGCAGCGTATCCAATGCAGCCAATGCTTTACCTATATACCGATCAGCCAGCGCCTCGGATCTCGATATGCCTTCGCTTGAGGTTACAAGCTTTACGGCGCCCGACACATCGCACTGGCCATTTAGTGCATGAATCCGTTCCAGCTCCTGCAGCAGCGGTTCTCTCCGCTGGCTGTCCTCGAGAGCAAAAATGACGGGCAGCGTAATGTTTCCCTGTCTCATATCGCTCCCCGGAGGCTTGCCAATCTGCTTCTCCGTCCCGCACAGATCCAGGAGATCGTCCTGAATCTGAAATGCCATGCCGACGTTATATCCGAATCGATACAGGCTGTTGGCCACCTTGCGGTCCGCATCCGCAGCCAACGCGCCGAGTTGGCAGCTGACGGCAATCAGGAGCGACGTCTTGCGGCGAATGCGGAGAAGATATCTTCTGACGTCCTGTTCGGTATTAAAGAAATCACGAATCTGCTCCATTTCGCCAATGGACATCTCAACCATGGCCTTGGCCAGAATCTGATGAATTTCAGGCTGTTTCAGGTGAGTCGTCAACTGGAGTGCCTTACCATAAATATAATCGCCGGTATACATGGCGATCCGGTTGTCCCACTTGGCCTTCACCGTGGGTTTGCCGCGCCGCGTGTCCGCATCGTCAATCACGTCGTCATGAACGAGGGAAGCGCTGTGGATCAGCTCCAGCGGAACGGCCACATGCTTCAGCTTATCAATGTCATAGTCGCCGAATTTGCCGCCCATCAGGACAAAAACGGGACGGAGGCGCTTGCCGCCTGCTCTAAGCAGATGCAGGGAAGTCTCTGTCAGCTCGGGACTGTCGCCTTCGACGCTGAGATAGAGCTCCCTTTCGATAACGTCCATATCTTTTTTTAATGTTCCGAATATGTCAAATCGTTTCATCTCTTCACCCGTATGCTTAGATTCTCATTCCATAACTCCGGCGCTACCTTGCGATTTCAGCAGGCCAAGCTCTGATGCGAACTTGAAATATAAGCGTAACCCTTCCTGTTGTCGTTCATCAAATCGCAGCACAGGTTAATGCCTGAACCATTGTTGCTAGTCACCCCATCTGGTGTACAATTCATGTTCGATGCGTAAGCTGTCCAATACCTTGCCGACCAAAAAATGGACGATATCATCAATCGTTTTCGGTCCGTGATAGAAGGCTGGCATCGCCGGAATGATTTTGACCCCAAGCTTGGCCAGCGTCAGCATGTTCTCCAGGTGAATGGCATGCAGCGGCGTTTCTCTCGGGACAAGCACCAGGGGACGGCCCTCCTTCATCATGACGTCGGCGGCGCGGCCCATCAGGTTATCGGAAGATCCGTGCGCCACCGAGGATAACGTGCCCATTGAGCATGGCATGATAATCATGCCTTCCACCAGGTAAGAGCCGCTGGCAATCGTAGCTCCGATGTCGGAGATCGGATGGTATATCACGTTCCCCTCGAAACCGCCGAATTTCTCGGCCAGCACTTCCTCGCGGTTGCCCGCCTGAAAGCCCATTTCCTCCTTCAGCACGCGCCAGCCCGCATTAGAGATAATCAATTGCACATCGTAGCCCAGCGAGAGCAGGGACTCCGTGAGACGAACCCCGTATATGCTGCCGCTGGCCCCCGTAATGCCGACAACCCAGCTCTTTCTGCGCATGGATTTCATCAGATGTAACGCACCACCAAATCAATGAGAGTGAATACGAACAGAATGATGCTCAGCGTACTGTTCATGGTAAAGAACGCGGTTTGCAGGCGGCTCATATCATTTGGCGACAAGATGTAGTGCTGATAGAACAAAATTCCGCAAGCGATCACCATGCCCGCCAAATACCACCAGCCCACCGGCGTCACAAAGAAAAGAACGATAAAACCGACAGCCGTAACGACGTGGAACCCGCGAGCGAACCAAAGCGCTTTGTGCAGGCCGAACCGGGAAGGAATCGAGTACAGCCTTTCTTTTGCATCAAACTTCTCGTCTTGGCAAGCATAAACGATATCAAATCCGCCCGTCCAAAACGCAAGCGCGATATAAAACACCATCGCCTTCCAGTCGATTTGACCGGTTACCGCAACCCATCCGCCCAGCGGGGCAAGCGCCGTTGTAAGGCCGAGCACCAGATGGCATAACCATGTGAACCGTTTGGTAAAGGAATAAATGATAAGCATGAAAATAGCGATAGGCAGCAAACGGAAAGCAAACGGGTCCAGCATGTAAGTAGCCCAGAAAAACACGGCGAAAGACAGAATGATAAATATGATGACCTCCAGCGGCTTCAGCAGGCCTGCCGGAATGGCGCGATTAGCCGTGCGGGGGTTCTTGGCATCGATATGTTGGTCGGTGAGCCGGTTGAGTCCGAAAGCTGCGCTTCGCGCACCGAACATGGCAAGAAAGATCCAGCCGATATCTCCCCAGGACGGTAATCGGTCAAACACGACGGCCGATCCTAGAATCGCCCCCATAAAAGCGAAAGGCAGAGCAAACAGCGTATGCTCCACTTTAATCATTTCAAGATAAGTTCCTATTTTCTTAAACATCCAGATTCTCCTTGATCCCAATATGCAAGGCTGCTATGCCACCAGTCAAGGGAAAGGCCTGAACCTGTTGAAGTCCGGTCTGACGGAAAGCTTCGGCTAACTCCTCTCGTCCCGGGAACAAAGCCAGCGATTCGGGCAGCCATTTATACTGCTCATAACGCTTGGCTACCAGTTTCCCCATCCGAGGCAGCACTTGTTGGAAATAAAAATAATAAATGCCTTTGAACGGCTGCCAAGTCGGCTTGGACAGTTCGAGACATACCACCATCCCGCCGGGTTTAACCACGCGTTTCATCTCACGCAGAACCTGCATGTAATCCGGCACATTGCGAAGACCGAAACCGATCGTCGCGTAATCGAATTGGTTATCTTCGAACGGCAGGCTCATGGCGTTTCCCTGAACCAGCTCGATCTGTGGTTCGAGTCCATGCTTGGCAACCTTCTCCCGGCCGACGTTCAGCATCCCCTCACTGAAGTCGAGTCCGACTATGTGTCCGGATTCACTTGCCTGGGCCATGCTAATTGTCCAGTCGCAAGTTCCGCAGCATAGGTCGATGGCCGTATCGCCATGGCGCATGTTCATCTTTTTCATCGTATACTTGCGCCAGGCTTTATGTCTTCGAAAGCTGAGAATGTCGTTCATCAAGTCGTATTTGCCCGATATGCTTTCGAAGACGGAATGGACATACTGCTCTTTCGGATTTTTCCCGTCATGCTTGATTGCGTCTAACTTGGTTGTTTGATTATCCACTGCATCCCCCTACCCTTCACTTACGACGGACCGATATGTGTTAAGCCGTTTCAGAAACGGGTCCAGCATACCGGCGTACGGGCTCTCACCCACGTGGCCTCCCAGCAGCTGCTGTACGGCGCTGACGGATTCCCGGAGCTTGTCCAGCAGCTTCTCCGAAGCCTTATGCTTCAGAATCAGCTTCCGCCAATCCTTCATATCCGTTTTTCTGCCCACCAGCATTTTCCGTTCCTCGTCGCTCCCCGACTCGATCAGATGCCAGTACGCGTAGCCGCATCTGCCGATGTCAGGCGTCGCACAGCGTTCCATCTCCTGCACAAGCGTTTCACATTCCGTAATTTCCTTGAGCAGCTTCTCCCATGTTTCTTGCACGGACACCTCAAGCAGCGGAGTAAAAGAAAGAAACAGCTGCATATTCAGCTGTACCGTTAGCTGTAGATATTCTTCAGAAGGCAGCAGGTTTTTTTTCATTTTGCCGTATAATCTCATCTTCATCACGTTCACTTCGCTAACCGCTTTGCTCAGAAGCGAGATGACGGCAATTTCGCCCTTAAGGGCCAGGAGCTGATAAAAACGGCTGCTGAAGTAATCCCCTGCGAGCACTTTCAGCTGCCGGGAGCGCATCATTGCCTCTCCTTGATTGCCTTCCGTAACGTCGATGCTTTCATGCGTATCGAGTCCCACCTGAACCAGTGAGGTAACCAGCGCGTACAATTCTTCGTGTCCGGCAATATTCCGTCCCGAATCCATTAAAAATATGTATAACAAATGAACACGGGCATCCGGAAAACCCGGAAGTTCCGTGTGGTTCTGAATCATATCATAGTTTATATATTTCTCTGCCAGTTCTGGTACGCGATACGGTTTCATTCTCAGCCTCCGTGCACTTGATGTTCTTTTGTCCAATTGAGCCCACAATCCAATCTATTATAACACATGTTCAGGGCACGTACATGCCCTGTCATCTACTATTTTACCCCTTTCCAGGGCCGCTGAACTGCTTTGGCCAAAGATTCGTAAAGGTCAGGTTCAGCGCAGCAGCGACGGAAGGCGGCACATCCTCGTTCTCCAGCTGGGTTAGGACTTCCGCATAGCGTGAATCCCATGCTTCCCTGTTCATATTCGAGGCCAGCAGCATATACCGTTTTCCTCCCCAGCGATCGATGGCAACCACCCTGAGATACAGCTGCCTCACATTATCCGTGCCTTCGAACGAATAGGACATAATGCTCGCGATGTCCTCGTAAACCTCGGAGGCCGTTTCCGTGGCATCGTTCAATTTGATATCCAGCGTTAAAGCGCCTTCTTCATAGTCCGCCCGGCTTATCTGAAGATTTAGAGGTAGACTCATCAGGGAATCCACTAAGCCGGCATCGCTTAACTCGCGGCTGTGATATGGTACCGCCGCGGGCACGGCGCCGACCTTATAACGAGCTTGCGAGTGGAGCCCCATCAACAGGCCAAGCAGGATGAATGCAATCGCCGCAGGCAAGAGTACCGCTTGTACGGATTGCCAATGCTTCATGACCGAAACCTCCTCTGTTCCTAGTTTCTTCCGCTCCTCTGAAGTCCATACCTCATTGTATAAAGAAAAAAAGCAGGCTATGCCTGCTTCTGGTAAAACGAACGGGATTCGGTTAGAAGAGCGAAAGCGAGGTCAACGTCACGGCCACAGCCAGCGCCGCGATCCTGGCCAAATTCATGACCACGAAATTTTGCACCGCGATCACGAAGGTTTTCTCTTTGGATGGATGTGCGGTGAATGCGGCTCCTTTTTTATATACCGGGACAATGGTGACGAACACCAGCAGAACCAGCACAGGGTGCACCTTCATCAGAAGAAGAGCCGCCAAGTCCAGATAAGCAAGGCAGTACAGAAGCCGGAACAGTCTCAGCGAATGCTTGAATCCGATATATACCGGCAGCGTATACCGTCTGTTCTCCAAATCCTCATCCATGTCGCAGATGTTATTGGCCAGCATGATGTTGGCAATCCCGAGAATGGCCGGCAACGATACGACCAGCAGCAGCAGCACCTCGGGAAGGTTCACCTGAAGGGAGAGGACGCTCCCTTGAATATCCATAACCGCCAGATGGCTGCCCTCAGCATGGATCCAAGCCGAGATGAAGATAATGACAAACCCCATGAACAATCCGGAGAACAGCTCGCCTAGCGGCATCCGTGAAATCGGAATCGGTCCGAACGAATATAATATCCCTACGGCGAAGGACAATCCGCCAAGCAGCAGAATTAACCAGCCCGTGGACAGGAACAGCGCTATGCCGGATCCGACGGCCGTCAGCAGCAGCAGAGCGATGATAGACACAACCGCCGGCTCTTTCAGGTTATAACGTACAATGGCATTATGCTGCTCGTAACCGAAGCCGTTCTTTTTAATCGCTTTTTTGTAATCGTAATAATTATTGATCGCCGTTGTTGCCATATCAAACGACAGCAATGATGCGAGCATCAGGGCAAAATGATACCCATTGAACTGCTGAAAACGAAACAGCGCATACAAGGTTCCGAACAGGAACGGGATCATGCTGGCAACCTTCGTCTGAATTTCCACCAGTTTAAAAAAAGCACGGATTCCCATGACCATCATCCTTTATCCATATTGATCTGATTTCAGATTAAAGGATTTCTTGGCCGCGGTCTGTTCGAATTGTACTTGACAAACGCGTGATGAAAGTGACGAATGTTACTTTTGGGCAGGATCAAACTTGTTCCGGAATATCCCTATCCTTGCGCTTGCGGCTCCAAGGCGTACCCAGCAGCGGCAGGGCCCAGCGGTCCAAGCCGTACCAGCCCGCGACTTTCCAGGCCAGCACCAGCCATGTCGCCAATATGAACAACAACGGATTGGAGCTTACCGTGCCCGCGAATAAAAAGCTGGCATTCATTAATCCGCCGAAAAACGCGGCAATACCGGTCAGCAGTCCCAAAATCAGCCCGAGTCCTACCAGTACCTCGCCGAAGGCCACCATATAGGCAAACAGCTTGGCATTGGGAAGCACGAACCCTTCAAGGAAAGAAGCATACCATCCGGTGACGTCCTTTCCTTCTTCCGCCTTTGCCAGCGCGCCGCCGACAAAGCCCTTAATGGCCGCTCCGGCTTCGCTTCCCGTCCAGGCTTCGGCCGTCAGCTTTTTCAAGCCCGACGTTAACCACGCGTAACCGAGATACAGCCTTACCAGCAGCCATATCCACGCCGAGCGCGTACTGTTGAACAAAAACATGGATACCGGATTTTCAGGGACCACAATATACTGTCCGTCTCTGTATTGTTTCGCCATGATTTCTTCAATCATCCTTTCGCATTTTTATTCATTCCATTCCCGCTAGTATATCCATTGTTCGACAAAGCGGCAAGTGCCTTTAACAATTTGTTAACACACATTCCGCGCGAATAAACACGAAATACAAAAAAGCCCCACCAAAATGGCGGGGCTATTTCATATGATGATTTTCCTCAGATGCCGGATTCGATCTTCCCGTGTTTGGTCATGATCTCGGCTTTGCCGCGTATTTTCACCGCGGACGTATGATCCGTGAACTGGGCGATGATAACTTCGCCTTTGTCCAGCTTCTCGGTATGATGAAAGCGGGTATCCTGACCGCGGGTAAGACCGATTACCTGCACGCCATGGTCCAGCGCTTTGACAATAAAATAATCGCCGTTCTGAACGTTCTCCATTTTCCAGGCCTCCTCGCCGTAAGCCTAAAAGAAAAGGCCGTGAACGAATTCACGACCTGTGCTCTTAGGTAATATGTAGAAATCTTTATTTGATTCCGTCTTTGAGCGCTTTACCAGGTTTAAATGCAGGAATTTTGCTCGCAGGGATTTCGATTTCTTCACCTGTTTGCGGGTTGCGGCCTTTCCGTGCGGAACGCTCGCGAACCTCGAAGTTGCCAAAACCGACCAGTTGTACCTTGTCTCCACTTTGCAATGCTTCGGAGATTGCATCGAAAACGGCATCAACCGCTTTAGTTGCATCTTTCTTGGAAAGCTCAGTAGATTCAGCTACTTGTGTAATCAGATCCGATTTATTCATTCTTTCACCTCCCTAACAAGGAATGTGCTCCACTTGCTATTCACTGTTTCCGTTTTACCGCAAATTATACGTGCAATCGGGTATTTTACCCCTATCTCGCGTTTAGAATGCATGACGCGGAACAAATTTATAGTAATACAGCCATCTCATAATTTCAAGCGTTTTGCTTTGCTGGGCCAAAGAAAACATGAAAAACAGCCGCTAATCGGGACTTTTGACCCGTTAGCGACTGCATTTTCAACACCTTTCCGGCGCCCACTTAAAGAATGATTGCGATCAAACCGCCGGAGCCTTCGTTAATGATGCGACCCAAGGTTTCCTGCAATTTGTATCTGGCATTGTCTGGCATCATCGCGATTTTTCCTTGGATTCCTTCACGGACGATCGAGTGCAGCGAGCGTCCGAATATGTCGGATTCCCAAATTTTGATCGGATCGTTCTCGAAGTCCTGCATCAGGTAGCGCACAAGCTCCTCGCTCTGCTTCTCCGTGCCGATGATCGGCGAGAACTCGGATTCTACGTCCACCCGAATCATATGAATGGATGGCGCGGTCGCTTTCAATCTTACCCCGAAGCGGGTGCCTTGGCGGATGAGCTCAGGCTCATCAAGCGCCATCTCGGCCAGGGAAGGAGCGGCGATGCCGTACCCCGTCGTTTTGACCATCTCAAGCGCTTCGGCGAAGCGATCGTATTCCCGTTTGGCATGGGAGAACTCCTGCATCAGCTGCAGCAGATGATCCTTGCCTCGGATCTCGACACCCACGACCTCCATCAAGATCCGGTCATACAGTTCGTCAGGCGCGAAGAGATCGATCTCGGCAACGCCCTGACCCATATTCATGCCGCTGAGTCCGGCGTGGTTGATGAAATCATATTCCATGAACTGGCTAACCACACGATCCACGTCACGCAGACGGCGGATATCTTTTACGGTATCTCTCACCGAGTTTTCATAGTTGCTGCGGAGCCAGTGGTTCTCGTTAAGCACCATAACCCAGCTAGGCAGATTGACATTCACTTCATGCACCGGGAACTCATACAATACCTCACGAAGCACACCGGTCACGTCATCATCGGTCATGGTAGCCGCACTCAGCGTCATGACCGGAATGTCGTATTTCTCTGCCAGCTCATTGCGCAGCTGAAGGGCTTCTTCGCTGCGGGGACGCGTGGAGTTAATGACAACGACAAACGGCTTGCCGACTTCCTTCAGTTCCTCGATGACGCGCTCCTCGGCCTCAACATAAGAGCTTCGCGGGATCTCCGCAATGCTTCCGTCCGTCGTGACAACGACGCCAAGCGTGGAGTGCTCCTGAATGACTTTGCGGGTTCCGATTTCGGCCGCTTCCTGGAACGGAATCGGCTCTTCGAACCATGGCGTCGAGATCATTCTCGGGCCATTCTCGTCCTCGTAACCCTTAGCACCTTCAACGGCATAACCAACACAATCGACCAATCTTACGTTGACCTCAAGGCCATCCGTAACCTTGATTTGTACCGCGTTGTTCGGCACGAATTTCGGCTCGGTCGTCATGATCGTTTTCCCTGCAGCACTTTGAGGCAGCTCATCGACAGCTCTTACTCGATCCGCCTCGTTCGTAATGTTCGGGAGAACAACCGTCTCCATAAACCGCTTGATGAACGTTGATTTTCCCGTACGGACGGCACCGACAACACCTAAGTAAATGTCCCCTCCGGTCCGTTCGGCAATGTCCTTAAAAATGTCCACTTTTTCCAAAAGAGATCCCCTCCTCAAATTACTCCGAAGGAAAAATGCTTTAAGAGCATCCGCTTCGTGTTCCACTCATAGCCAAAGCCATTGCAACAGATGAGCAGCCTTTACAATGTCGCCAGCATCCCGCCGCCGGTATTCCATGAGTTTGGATGGAAACGGCAAAGCGGCGTAACTCGTACATGCATTTGGACTAGTAACATCATATGTACCGGGTTCAAAAATATGACGGTTGCCCCTTAAAGTCCGTCCAGTTTTTTTTAAGATATCGAATATGCCTGCAGCTGCCAGACACGCAATCGAATACCGTAAGAAAAACCACCGCTCGGGGCACGGTCTGTCTTCGCGCTGTCACGCCTTTCAGACGCTTTCTAGTGCCTCATGATGTGGGCAACCGGCTCTTGCCCGCACTACTCTTTCAGATTATGAATATGCGCGGACTTTACTAGATATTCCAAAGAGATTCAGCCCTATTCGAAAAAATGATCGAAGAAGAGACTCGAGGATAAAAAAGTAGACCCGCCTTATGGCTGCCATACCTCTTTCTTCAGGCAGAAACCCGCAACCAGGCGGGACCAAAAAAAATACCCGCCGATATCGGCGGGTACGGGTTTAGGATAGGGGTTGAGCCATAGGCTGCCCGTCCTTCCATGCATAGGGTACGGATTTTACGGGTACATAATAGGATTCCTTCTCCAGAAACACCCGTAAATCCTCTCCTTCTTTGGGCTCGGAGCCGTTTTTCTGGATAGCCTGCATAATATCAAAGGCATAATCGGCGTAGACGGTGCCCTCTTCATCCATCATAAAAGGCATTTCCTGGCCCGAGTATACACTCATTAACTTAAGGGATTTGGCCTCGGTTTTCGACAAATCCACCGCCGTATAACCCGGGTAGAGGGCTTCCCCTGCCGGAAGGGCGTTTTCATTCGCCATTTTGTACAGATTCACGGCTCGCTGAACGTCATTCACCTTCTGAGCCGTTGTTAAGTCCATGACCTTCACGGTGGGTTCGGTTTCCTCATTAATAATGAGAAAATAACCGCTGCCGCCTTTCTCGAAAGCCGTATCCGGAATTTGGTCGATATATCCTCGGCCCTTCAGCTGATCCAAATCGACCCGGTATTTCTCATACTTCGGAATTTCCGCGCCTGCCGTAATGATCGGCAGAATTCCTTGCTCTTGATAAAAATCGTCCACGGCCGACTGAATCCGTTTGACACTTTCCCTATAGGAAACCTTGTTCTCCTGCAGCTTCTCGTCAGGATATAGACAACCTGTCAGCAACATCGGAAACAGCACCAGGACTAAGACGGCAGACATCCGCTTCGTACGGCCAGCCGCTTGGGTCATCCAAGTGTTCATACTCAACTAACATCATCCTTCGCTTTAAGAGGTTGTTCAAAAAGTCCGATTTTGATAAGAAAACCAATCGAGGCAAATTCAAGGCTGAGCGAACGCGATTCAGAAGCAGGTTTTCTTGCGATATAGAATTTCATCAACTCCGTTAATAACTTATAAATCCTATATCTAACACGAAGTGAATCAAGAAGCCACTCGGCATCGAATCTTGAATTCAGCCGGGCCTAGGCAAATGCTTACGAAGTATGTTTCCTCCGGAAACATTTTAGGTGCTCACGTACAAACTACGTACGCTCCGCTCCTGACGTCCCTAGCTTCACTCAAATGAAGCGTTTTGAAAAAACGCACATCGGAAGCATAAGCCTCGGTGCTGAAAACCGATCTTTTTGAACTCGCGTTTTAAATAAAGTCATCGGACTCCCGGTTCCTCGCTGCCTCCAGCTGCTTGCGTATCGCGGCTTTAAGGGGATCCTCGGGGATTATCACCTTCAAATGGCTCGTAATCCTCGTCTGGCAGGATAACCGGTAGCCTTGTTCCATCATCGACGTTCCCAGCTTCCTGATTTCCTTGGTCTCAGGAGCAGAGCAATGTCCGCGTTCCTCATCCGGTACCAGGATTTTGCACATTAGACAGCCTGCTTTGCCTCCGCAACGGGTCGGAATGCGTACACCGGCACGACGCGAGGCATCCAGCACATTCGTGTTCGGACGAACCTTGACCTTCTTCTGATCCGGCAGAAATAATACCTCGTACTCCAACGGTAAACCGCTCCTTTTCTTATGTACCCGCTCTTCCATGCTGCCGGTTCGATTACCGTGCTATGGCTGTAGTCCGATTAATCGCTTCAATACCATCCGATGTTCCTCGCTCAACCGGTTTCGGCTTAACAACCGCTGAAGCAGCGGCAAATGTTGGTTCATACCCCTCAATATCGCCTCCGAAATGGCAACGTAACGATCCGGTCTGTCTCGAAGCACATTAAACACCAGTTCGTGGGATAACGGCATCAGCCGTACCGTGACGTCCCGTATGTGACGCGCTGGCGCTGCAGGATAGAGCAATTGATCGATTTCAACGCGATAGGAGGAACCCTCCGAATTCACTTCAAATCCGCCTACAAGTTCAATCGGGACTTTCTCTAATTCATAGTGGCTCAGAATGGAAGAATATATCCCTTCCTGATCGAGTCGGGGAGCGTCTACTGCCAGAAGGGCCAGCGTCTCATGCAGCGGCTGAATCCCCCCTGCATCGGCGTAAATATCGATATCCCTCGGCGGCTTGCCTAATTCTACGCCCTGAAGGAGCAAGCAGCAGCTTCCCCCCAGCAGCCAAGCGACAGGCGCCTGATTCAGTTTGTGAATGGCAGTAGCTAACGCCTTCTCCAATTCCGGCAGATCATTCAGCGTCATGCTGCACCCCTTTACCGTATCATCCCGGAAGCGGCTTCCCATATTAAATGATGGAAGCCAGTCCGATAATAAAACCGAAAATCATCATCATAAAGGCCACAAACGATAGCGTGCCGCGCAGAAAACCTTTGGTCTTGCTTCGCGCAAGCGTAACCACGATGACGGACAGCGCCATAATCAATAATGCGACAAGGGACAGCCACATCTTTTGCATCGGATCCATGTCACGAAACTCTCCAATCTCTCTTCAAATTATTCAACCTATTATATCACGAAAATGATAGTGCCTCACCCTGAGTATGGCGAAAAAAAGAACAAAAGCCGCATTCCGGCAAAGGATGCGTCTTTTGTTCATGATCAGCATATCTTATTTGTTCATCATCATTTTCATCAAGGCTTCCATATTGCTCGGATTCATGCCGCTCTTCTTCACCGCTCCGACAATTTCCTGAATCGTGTCCTCGCTGACAGGTATGTTCGCCATAGCAGATACCTGCTTGATCAGCTGGCGGAGCTGGGCTTCATTTTGCATAGTAGACGGCTTAACCGTGCTAGCCAGCTTATTGACAGCCCCTGAAGAAATTTTCTTTCCGCTTTTCTTGTTAATCGCATTCAGTACATCCTTGTGAAAGCTTTTGCTCATTTCCACCCCTCCTCCGACATCCTCACATCAATATATGAGTCAATCCTCGGAATGGTGAATAAGCTAGGTGTGCCATTGCTCCCAAGTCTCGAGCGGCATCATTTCCATCTCGGTCTTGGGGTCCCGGCCCATTAGGGCTTCCACGGCGACGCGGGGATTCCGGTCTTTAAACAACACATGGTACAGCTGGTCGGCAATCGGCATCTGCACTCCGTATTTCTCGGAAATGGCATGCGCGGCTTTGGTCGTGCGTATTCCTTCCACCACCATCCCCATGGATGCGAGAACCTCATCAAGCTTCTTGCCCTGACCAAGCATCGATCCCGCACGCCAGTTCCGGCTGTGCTGGCTCGTAGCGGTAACCACGAGGTCGCCGATCCCGGCAAGCCCGGCAAACGTCAGCGGATTCGCGCCCAACTCCATGCCGATTCGCAAAATTTCTGCCAATCCCCTCGTAATAAGCGCCGCCTTGGCGTTGTCGCCGAAGCCCAATCCGTCGGACATGCCGGCGCCCAAAGCGATAATATTCTTCAGCGCTCCGGCCAATTCCACGCCGATCATATCCCGGTTCGTGTACACTCTGAAATACGTGTTCATAAACAGGTCCTGGGCGGCGGCAGCCGCCTTGGCGTCCAAGGATGCCACAACGACCGTTGTAGGGCAGCGTCTCACCACTTCCTCCGCATGGCTGGGTCCTGATAGTACGACTACGCGACCTTCCTCGCAGCCCAGCTCTTCGGATATGACGGTCGACATCCGCTTCAGGGATTCAATCTCGAATCCTTTGGTTGCGTGAATCACCAGCATATCTTCGCTCCAATACTGCTTCAGCTGGCCCGAAACCTCCCGCATCGCGGACGATGGTGCAACGATAACCACGGCAGCAGCCGAGGAGAGCGCCTCTTCCATATCGGTCGTGGCGCGAATGTTCGAAGATAACTCCACCCCGGGCAAATAACGGTTGTTGGTATGCAGTTCGTTGATTTCACGGGTCTGTTCCTCCGTTCTCGTCCAGACGACAACATCCAGATCATTCGAAGCGAGAACACTTGCCAAAGCGGTTCCCCAACTGCCTGCCACCAGAACAGCGACTTTGTCAGACAACGCGCTTCCCTCCTTTGTCCTTTCCTTTTCCGGAACCAAGCTTGTTTTCACGTCCCTGTACAAGCTTCACGATGTTCGAGCGATGACGCCAGAAGGCGAATACGCATATGATCAAGCTTGTCCAAAAGATCGGCCAGGAATAATCCGCGATCAAGAGGAAAACAGGGGTAAGCACTACAAAAATAAGGGAACCCAAAGATACATAACGGGTAAAAACAATGGATAGAATGGCGATAATGCCTGCTATAAGCGCTGGAATGAAGCAGAGCGTAGCAAGCACCCCAATGGCGGTTGCAATTCCTTTGCCGCCTCGAAAGCGGAAGTAAAGAGGCCAATTATGACCGATGATGGCGGCAATCCCGCATAATCCCGGCAGCCACGCATTGTCTCCCCCGAGCCATCGTCCGATCCAAACCGCAGCGATGCCCTTAATTACATCCAAAGCCAACACCAGAATGGCAGGTCCTTTTCCCAGGACGCGAAGGGTATTGGTTGCCCCGGCGTTCCCGCTGCCATGCTGACGAATGTCGATCCCTTTCAGGATTTTGGCAAGCAGTACGCTAAAACTCACCGAACCAAGTAAATAACAAACTACAATCGCTACGATCTCCAGAATCAAGCTATTCTCCCCTAACTCTCATCAGACTTTCTTCGAGTAAATATCCTGATGGGTGTACCTTCAAAGTCAAAAGCGGCCCGAATCTTGTTCTCAAGGTAACGCTCATATGAGAAGTGCATCAATTCCGGATCGTTGACGAATACGACCATGGTCGGCGGCTTGACCGCCACCTGTGTTGAATAGTTAATGCGCAATCTTCTTCCCTTATCCGTTGGAGGAGGGTTGATTGCAATCGCATCGGATATGACATCGTTAAGCAGATGCGTCTGCACGCGAAGCGAATGCTGATCGGCCACATGTTTAACGACAGGGAGCAGCTTCTGCAGGCGCTGCTTCGTCTTGGCCGACAAGAATACAACCGGCGCATAGGTCATGAACAGGAAATGGTCCCGGATCTTTTTCTCGAACTGCTGCATCGTCTTGTCGTCTTTCTCGACCATATCCCATTTGTTGACGACAAACAAAGACGCCTTACCGGCCTCATAAGCATAACCGGCGATATGCTTGTCCTGCTCGATAATGCCTTCTTCCCCGTTGATGAGCACGAGAACGACATCCGCCCGCTCGATGGCCCGCATGGCCCGCATGACGCTGTATTTCTCGGTGGTTTCATACACTTTTCCGCGTTTGCGCATGCCTGCCGTATCGATGAGGACGTACCGCTGGCCATCTTTCTCGAATGGCGTATCGATCGCATCGCGGGTAGTGCCCGCAACGTCGCTGACAATGACGCGCTCTTCTCCCAGAATGGCATTGACGAGAGAAGATTTGCCCACATTCGGTCTGCCGATCAAGGCGACACGAATAACATCCTCGTCATATTCGTCATCTTCCAGTTCCGGCAGGTTCTCGACGACAACGTCCAAGAGATCGCCGATCCCTGTCCCGTGGCTGCCTGATATCCCGACAGGATCGCCAAATCCGAGGGAATAGAACTCATAGATATCATCAGCGCGCTTCAAATTATCCACTTTGTTTACGCTGAGTATGACAGGTTTACCGGAACGGAACAGAATCTGTGCAACTTCCTCGTCCGATTGGGTAACCCCCGTCTTCGCATCGCACATAAATACGATGACATCCGCTTCTTCAATCGCAAGCTCGGCTTGCATGCGTATGGATTTCAAAATCATGTCATCGCCGTCGATTTCGATACCGCCTGTATCGATGACACTGAACGCTTTACCGTTCCATTCGGCACTGCCGTAAATCCGGTCACGGGTAATCCCCGGTTTATCTTCAACGATGGCTAATCTGTCGCCGATCAATCGGTTAAATATGGTGGATTTACCGACGTTAGGCCTTCCGACGATAGCCACTACGGGTCTTGCCATAGTCACTCCTCCTGTCAATTCTTACGATTATCATCATAGCAAAAAACGTTACAATTGGCTAACCTTTCATCTGCATTTCTATTATGCTCTACCCCATGTTACAACATCCGTAAACGTTCGTCCCCTAAAAAAACAAATGGCGAACCCAGATTTCTGGGTTCGCCGACTTCGTTATGATAGGTCAATAGACCGAACAAAACTGTTCCCGGGCTTACTTGAATTTGCTCAGCTTATCGCCGAAACGCTCGCCAAGCGTAACGCTCATGCCTTGGTTGTTCAAAGAAACGTTCGGGTTGTCTTTCAGGTCGATTTTAGGACCTTTGGACGGTTTTTCAGCTCGCGGAGCTTGAGCTGGCGCTTCTTCGGTTTCTTTGATGCTCAGGCTGATACGCTGCTCGGAAGTGTTGATGTCAAGTACTTTAACCTGAACTTCTTGGCCTTCCTTCAGTACTTCTTGCGGAGTACCGATATGCTTGTGGGAGATTTGGGAGATATGAACCAAACCTTCTACGCCTGGTGCCAATTCAACGAAAGCTCCGAAGGTAACCAGACGTTTTACGACGCCCGTTACGATGTCGCCCGTGTTGAATTGCTCGCCAGCTGTTTCCCAAGGACCCGGAGCAGCCGCTTTGATGCTGAGGCTGATTTTGCCTTTTTCAGGATCCACTTTCAGCACTTTCACGCGCACTTGATCGCCTTCGGACAATACATCGGATGGCTTGTCAACATGGCTCCAAGCGATCTCGGATACGTGAACCAAACCGTCCACGCCGCCAACGTCAACGAATGCGCCGAATTGCGTGAGGCGTTGCACCGTGCCTTCCAGCACTTGTCCGTCTTGAAGCTCGGACATCACTTTTTGTTTGTTCGCTTCGAACTCTTCTTCCAGAACGTCCTTCTGGGAAAGAATCACTTTGTTGTTCTCGCGGTCCAGCTCTTTCACTTTTACGCGAAGCGTGCGGCCTTTGTAGTCGCTGAAGTCTTCAACGAAGTGACGCTCGACCATGGAAGCAGGAATAAAGCCGCGTGCGCCGACATCGGCTACGAGTCCGCCTTTAACCACGTCAGCCACCGTTACTTCGAATACGTCCTGATCCGCAAAATGCTTCTCAAGCTCTTCCCAAGAATTCTCGGTGTCGATCGCGCGCTTGGAAAGAACCAGGCTTTCCTTGTCGTCGTTGATGCTAACGACCTTGCACTCTACCTCTTGGCCAACCTGAACCGCATCCGATGCATTATCAAGCTGTACAGAAGACAGTTCGCGAACAGGAATTACGCCGTCATATTTATATCCAATGCTTACGTAAGCTTGGTTGTCCTCCAGTTTGACGATCGTCCCTTTCACGGTGTCCCCTTTTTTCAAGGATACGATTTGGTCCAGCTGCTCTTGGTTTTCAGCAGCCTCTTGATTTCTTGTTTCTTCCGACATGTCAAATAACCTCCTCAATTCAAACCCCATTTATTTAAACTCGCATTCGCGAAGTTCAAAACATAATTGCTGTAGTATCTTTCCAACCTTCCCATGCTTTTTATGCATGGAGCGAATAAATCAGTTCACGGTTGGTTTGCCGCTGGCCCGCATTTCGTGAATCTTGGCCATGATCAATTCGGTTGCCCCGTCCAGTGCCTCCGGTGACTTGTCACCTTCGAACCGGGACAGATCCACGGGTGCGCCGTAGATGATTTTTACCTTTCGGAACGGCTTGTAGTCTCCAATGATGGCAGCCGGTACGACCGTTGCCCCACTGCGGAGAGCGAAGCTTGCCGCGCCACGTTTCGCCGCGGTTGCATCCGAATTGCGCGTGCCTTCAGGGAAGATTCCCATAATCTCGCCCGAACGCAAGATCGTAAGAGCGGTTTTGATGGAATCTTTACTCACTCCGCCGCGCTTGACCGGAAAGGCCCCCAGCTGGCGAACCAGCCATCCGAAAACCGGAATGTTGAACAATTCGGCTTTGGCCATGAACTTCACCTGGCGCTTGACGTGAATGCCGACAGAAATCGGATCTCGAACGCTAATGTGATTGCTGCAGATTAGCACGCCGCCTTCCGAAGGTATGTTATGTACGCCGACAGATTCGAATCTGTAGAGAATAGCGAACAAACCGCGGACCACCGCTCTGCAAAAAACGTAAATCATGCCTTTTTCTCCCCATCCCCATTAAGTTTCGCAATATGAAAGAATCGCTTCGACAACCTGATTGATATCCATATGCGTCGTATCCAGTATGATGGCATCCTCTGCGCATCGGAGCGGGGACACTTCACGTTCCTGGTCAAGCCTGTCGCGTTCTGCGATATCTCTTTCCAATTGTTCCAGCGTTATGCCTTCATCACTTAACTCGTGGAAGCGGCGGAGCGCACGTTCCTTGACACTGGCCGTCATGAAAATCTTCACCTCAGCATCCGGCAAAACCGTCGTGCCGATGTCGCGTCCATCCATGACAACGCCCTTATCCAGTGCCATTTGCTGCTGTAAACGGACAAGCTTTATTCGCAAACCTTCGATTCGTGCATATTGGGATACCACTGCACTAACCTGATGTGAACGAATATACGGCGTGACGTCTTCCCCGTTTAGCCAAACCATTTGACCATTTTCATGCAGTTTTAATTCAATCACCATGTTTTGTGCATGTTGAAGCACTTTTTCGGGATTTTCCGGAGAAATCCCTTGGTTCAGCATGAACCAGGTGACTGCCCTGTACATGGCGCCGGTATCCACGTAGATGTACTGCAGCCTGCTGGCTACCATACGCGCTACCGTGCTTTTGCCCGCGCCTGCCGGACCGTCGATGGCAATATTAATTCTGTCGCGATAACCTGTCCCCTGCATAACCAACGGGGCATTCCTCCTCAAACATATACCTCGAAATCGAAAGGGCTTACCATCCGATCAGGGACGGGATCACCGTTCCTCTAGTGAAAATATATAAGAAAGTCCGAGATAAACAAGGCACGATCTCATATTTCAAGAAAAAAGCAGGCGCCCGCCTGCGACGTGAAAATTATACCACACTAGCTAGAGCGATGCAAAAGAGAAGGGGTGTTTTCTCCCATCCAATCGTTTACATTTGGCTCATTAACGGGAACACCCTCCATCTGCTGAATCGGCGAAAGGTAGGGCCGGCTTGGTTCATAATGCAATAGCAGCTGGACGATCACCAAAGCGAATGCGAGCCCTATCAGCAGCTTAAGCAGCACTTGACCGTATCGGTCATGGAGAGCTTGTCCTTTATCGCCCGGCATGGGATCCTGCCTGGTTTTTCGCCGCAGCTGATTTTGATCGTTAGATGACTGGGACATAAGCACACGGTCCTTCCGAGACAAAATTTTCCGCTAGTGTGCCACCGGCTTGTCCATTTTATGCATCAACGGTTGCGAAAATCAAACTGGCGCTCAAAGCAATAACGGATCAGCTTCTGACGCTCCATATCTACGATCTGATTAAATTTCAGCATGACGATGCTTCGGGTGCCTGGCAGCTGCTTGACCCTGACAACTTCGCCTTCAAAAGGGACATGCTCCACCGATCCGTTCTTGAACGGAATAAGGATCCAGCAGCTTAACAAGCTCCCTTCCGCAAACGATTTGTCGGGTTCCAGGTAAAAGGATACCCCTCCGCCGCCGACATCATCGGTTTTGGTCAGCAACCGCGTGCCGTCTTTGGCCATCACCGCTAACTCGAGCTCGGCTTGTACCCTCAGAAAGCTCCTTCTCTGCACCTTCGTGATCTGATCCGGCTCCGGCTTTTTGATGCGAACCAGGCGTATAACGTCTTCATGGTGACTCAGGACATAGGAATTGAAGAAGTTCTTGACTCCGCCCTCCGTCAAAAAATAAGCGGAAAGCTCGTCCCCGATATACAGCTTCTTCAGCCTGCCCGTTCCTTCCTGAAGCGGAACCTCCATATACATCGATTCGTCATCCATGTCGGAAATGCGGGATTTGTAAACAATGCTGGCTTCCTTCTCATCCCCCGTATCCAACTGGATATAGAGGACGTCGTTGATCTTTGGATACAATGCGCTCACCCACTAATTCATCATAATCATTATTTTCCATTATATCACGGGATGACCGGGACCATGGGATAAAATCTTCGAATCCGGTCGATTCATGTCTTTCCCCGGGATACAGATGTATTCCTTAGACACTATACTGGCTGCTCTGCAGCAGTTCTCCGCAAGCAAAAAAAGCCGATTCGGGGAATCCCCGAACCGGCTTATATGACATCAAGATACGACTATTTAATTCCTGCCTGCGCATCCTTAACGACCTCGACCGTTTCTTCCAGGCCCGTATCCGCATTAATGTAAATCCGGTATTGAGAGCCGTTGATCCGTCCGCCGAACTCATAACACAGCACATCTTCGGAACGGTCGTTTTTGATTAAGGCCTTGCGGTGGTAGAGCACCTTGAATTCAGGGTTCAAAACCTTCTCCGCTTCGGCGAGGCTGAGCTTCGGCTGCGGGATATCGCGCTTCACCTGGTGCTCGTAAACAAAGTCGCTCGCCTGAAATCCGATGACCTCACCGTTATCCATGGCCGAGCGCACGGTGATTTTCTCAGGATAAATCAGCACGCCGTCTTCTTCGCGCACAAAAGAGAAGTTGGCCAGGTTATCGTATTGGTCGGCCGATACGACCGTCATGTCGGAATAGCCTTTTTTCGTCAGGAATTGCTGGGCTTTGTCGATGGCATCCTGAACGGATGCTCTCTTCGCGCCGACGTTCCGTTCATCCGTGTAGGAGATCAGCTGGCCGCCTTTTTCGGTGAAATCCATACTGAGCATATGGCCCTTCGGGTGTTTGACTTTGGCCGTGTAGGATACCCACTCGGTGCCGCTACCGTTCTTCGTCACTTGTACGTTGGCTTGATTGCCCGTGTCGGAGAATTTCAGCGCTTTGCGCTTCACATCCTGCTCCGAGACCGGCATGCCTGCCAGCTGCTTCACGGAACGTCTGTCATAAATGCTGCTTACCGATGGGCCCCAATCAAGCTCAGGATAAGACTCTACTTTTTTATCCACCGTTTTGAATCCGTCAATAATCGAGTTATCTTCGACTTTATTCGTAGCCAAGGCCGTTTCAACGTCCATCCAGCGCAGACTGTTAGCGATGACCTTGTTCTGCACATGCTGCAAATCCTTCGTGATTTCGCCGGAGTTGGCATATAACGATTTCAACGTTTTGACTTCATTCTCGCTAAGCGGTTCCTTCGTTAAATCGCGCACGCCCGTTTTGTAGGCAAAATTCGATATCCGGGACAGGAACTCTTCAGTTTTGTTGAACGGAAGCAGCGTTAGCGGCAGTTGACTGATTTCGTTTTGCGCCTGGCTGGTCAGCCGCCATACGTTCATCAGCCCCTTCCGGTGCATCCCTTGGGAGGTCGAGCTGACCGCAAGCGTATTGCCGAGCTCGGCATGAATCCTGTCCATATTGTACGACAAGTCATGGAAAGCCCGTTGATACTGGTTCTCGGCGTTAATCAAAATGGCGTTCTTTTCTTTATTTTCTTGATATCCCCAAACCAGAGCCCCGATCAATAATATGGTGGCTACAGGAAACAGAATAGCGCTTAATCGTTTGTACATGATGCGATAGTCTCCTTTCTTCTACTCACTGCCGTTAGTTTGACTAGAAGAAAGAAGTCTTATGCATCCCTGGATCATTCCTTCATCAATTAGAAATCTTCCTCAATATCGAAGTGATCCCGGTTGTTGCACAGGCACTGCTTAAATCCGGTTTCGATCCGGCCCTGCTCCTTCTTTCCGCGCAATACGAATCGCTCACCGCAATCCTTGCAAAGAATTTTCACTTTTACACGCAAAAAAAGGCACCTCCCTTTCTATGATTCCCTGGCTGTCAGCCAAGGTCTATAGAATGAAGTGTGCCCTGATTTGTTACGTATTAACCTCTTCCTCCCGTTTAATGAAGCGGAAAGGAGAGCGGTTGTTCGCTCTGGAGATTTTGCCCATGCCGCCATACCACAGCAGAACCATTAGCGGAACGATAAACCATACCCATGTGTGCGTCAGCAAATTCAGAATCAGGTCATAAAGACCATGCCACATCCAAGGCAGAACCATGGACAGCACGAGGAAGAATCTTCTTCGCTTCCCTTCCGTGAACCTCGCATGTCCCATGTAGTATCCCATGATGACGCCAAACATTGCGTGTCCCGAAACGGGCAGCAGCGCCCGCATGAACATCGGGCCGAAGGCTGCCTGACTGTACCAGGCGTAAAGCAAATTCTCTACCGTAGCAAATCCCAGCGATATCGCAACTGCATATAGTATGCCGTCATAAGGCTCGTCAAATTCCGTATGATTAAAAATAATATGATACATCACGAACCATTTTAAAAATTCCTCAACGCCCGCCGAAACGAACAGTGAGTTGACTACCGGATTGTCGCCAAGCCATAGTATCATTCCCCGCTGCAAAATCATGACCGGGAAAACGATCAGAACCCCTAGCATGAACACTTTGATCACCATGTGCAGGGGTTCTTGATCATACCTGTCCTTCAGGTAAAAATACGTGAGCAATGCGAGTCCCGGCGCCAAAGCTGACGCAATGATCGAGAACACCAGCACTGAAATTCCCCTTCCGTTAGTTGCGGGCCTGAAGTCCGGCACGCACGCCCACATTGATTAATGCTGACGCTGGAAGTGTGTACAGATAACCTCAACCGCTTGCTGAGGCATCACTTTCTTCCCGTATTCCTCCAGCATAGCCTCCGTCACCGAAGAGGATTCGCCGAACTCGGCCAGCATTGCAATTATAGCCGGCAGCTTCTCGCTATCCAATTCCTCGGGCTCGAAGTACAAAAACCATTTATCCATATAGTGATAGAGCTTGCCCGCTCCGCCTACAAGGTCCTTCAACATATGCGATGCTTCAATGAGCACTTCAAAATCCTGAAAAACATAGACGATGGTATCACTTTGATCCAGCGTTACTTCCATTTCATAAATCTCGTCCGGCATATCTTCTTCGGACAAGCCGCCGAAATGATGATCGTATTTCCCTCTCGTCACAATAACCACCATGCCTTGGGCAGGCAGTGCAAACACCTCAACGGCAAGAGGTCCGGTGGCATCAAATCCGAGTTCACTGTATGCCTGATCCATCATCTCCGTAAACAGGTCATAAACTTTCGGTATTTCCTGCCACATCTCTTCCTTCTGGATCCCACGCTCACTCAGATCGTCAAACGTGAGGAAAATCCGTATCTTATCTTGACTCAAACGCTCTATTTTCATGACAGGATCCTCCTTACGTAAACAAAAGTTTATAACAAATTATGATGTCTGGATTATGACGTGATAAAAATGGTTTTATATAATTGATTTTATCATTTAATACCCACAAATGCACGTAAATATGTAGCTGAAGAAAAAAGAATCATTCACAGGGATTCGTGAGGCCGTTCCCCGAGAATGATTCAAAAAGGTTGATGCCGTTTACAAACCCGGTATGACGGTGTGGGTCTCTTTCAAAATCTGTTCGACTTCGGTCTTCACATCAGGGTTGTTTCGGATGAAATCCTTGACCTGCTTCAGGTTGGCAGCCTTCGAATGAGTCGATGCCTGTACCCCTGCAGTTCCATTGGAATGAGTGGAATCATGTCGGCCTGAACTGGGAGACACGCTTTCTCGGCTGGAGCCGCCAAACTGGCTCTTGTTGCCTTGAATTTTACTCATCGCGGTATTCGCAAACCGGCCAAGATTCGCGTCTTTCATCATCGAGGAGAAGAACATGCCGTTTTTCCGGGAAATCATCCGGGATGCAACGGCACCGATAATGACACCATATAGAAATGACGAAGTCTTCACTAATGATACCTCCTTCTATGATAAACTCGAGTTTATTGTTCTCGCACCGCCAGGAACTCATGCTACATAAATACAGGAAAGTGAGATGGAATCATGGTTAGAACACGAACAGTCCTTCTGTTGGCCTGCTGCCTGATGCTCAGTGCATGCGGCGGCAACGGCGCCGCTCAGAAGCAAGGCGCGGCTACGGGAGGCGGTAATACCCAGACGACGCAGCAAAACGAATCCACCGGGCAGGTGTCCCCTCCGAAAGAAAACACCGATCCTTCGGCCGAACTGGACAAGCCTGAAGACCCATCCAGCACGAGCTCGAGTAAATCCCCGGATTCCCCGGACCCGTCCGAAGAGGCCGTCAAGGATCCGGAAGCAGAGCTCCCGTCCGAACCGAAATACCACATGAACAAGGTGTACCGAATCGTACCAAACGATGAATCCGTACCCGAAAAGGTGGTGCTGCTCACATTTGACGACGGTCCCAAGGATGAAAAAATGATCAACCGCATGATCGATACGCTCGACAAGCATAAAGCCAAAGCCATTTTCTTCGTGAATGGATACCGCGCGAAGGAGCATCCCGAACTGCTGAAGCTGATCCATGACCGCGGTCAAATCATCGGCAATCATTCCTGGGATCATATCGACCTGAAAAAGGAAAGCAAACAAAAGGTCGAGAAACAGATCGGGGACGTCCAGAAAATCGTCAAGGAAGCAACGGGAGCGGAACCGAAGTTTTTCCGGCCTCCGTTCGGCTCCGGCGGAGATACCGTCAAGGAAGTAGCACTGGAGCATGACCTGCTCTTCATGACTTGGTCCAACGGTTCCCTGGATTGGGAAAGCAAAAACAAAAACAAACCCGATGCCGTTGTGAGCAACGTGCTCGAGCAGCTTCATCCCGGCAGCAATATTCTGATGCATGAGCTTCCGTGGACTGCCGAGGCCCTGGACGCTTTGCTGACCAAGCTCGAGGCCAAAGGGTATGGATTCGTTGATCCGCAATGGATCGAGCCTAAAATAAGATAAACCGAAAAACCGGAAAAACCTTAATTCTGCCGTCAAACATGCGACGATCGAATTAAGGTTTTTTGCGTAACGTAATCACATGATATTCCGCCGGACATTTCAAGCGCAGCGGAATATGGGAAGTGCCGAACCCCCGGCTGATCAGCAGCCTGGAGGATTGGACAGACTCGCCTGCCTTCCTCGGCAGCGTATACCATCCGGATTTATACTTCTTGTAAAAGCGCTCCAGACGAACCGCTCCGGCAATCGGCAGCACAATCTGTCCGCCATGGGTATGGCCTGCCAGCAGGAGATCCCCGTGCGTTTCTTCCTTGCCTTTGAGCCAGATTGGATCGTGCACCAGAATGATGTGATACTGGTCTTCCTCTGCATTTCCCCGGAATTTCGTATACGGATGTTTCCTGCTTGCCGGCTGCCTAACTCCGCTAAGAACAAGACATTCGTCATCCCGCTTCAACGTGACGGTCTTGTCATTCATAAGAATGACCCCGCTCTCCCGCAATACCTTACGAACGGCGTCCTTGCCTGCATACAGGTCGTGATTTCCCAGTACGGCATAAACGGGAGCGATGCGGGCCAGAACCGACATATTATGTCTCAACCGCTCAAGAGGCACCCCTTTTTCGGTAATATCCCCGCCCAGGAGCACGCAATCCACCGATGATATATTGGATAATAGCTTCTCTTCAGACAATTGTCTGCGATGTATGTCGGTGATGAACAGCATCCGAAACCCGTCAAACGACCGCGGAATACGCTCAGATACCACTTCCTCTTCACGCAGCCGATAGCCCCGGGCTTCAGCCCTCATCCAGCCGATTGCGCCTGCACCGAGTGCCGCAGCACCCGCTATCCACATCAACACACTCATAATATCTCCTTTAACAATTCCCTTAATGGAGGCGCTCCGATAAGTCCCCACCACAGAAGACCTACCATTAACAATATGAAGATGACAATTAATGAGTTCACAAACCACTTGCTCATTCTTACGCGATAGGAGGAATATGTATTCGTTCGTTTAGGCGCCGAAACCTCTTCCTCTATCGGATTCTGGTTTGACCTTGTCGATCTGGACCGGCTTAATCCATCCGCCGCACTGCCGCCCCGCGTCTTCGGTACCGCAGTGCTTACGGGAGCTTGGGATTTAGATCGACTCCGACTCCCCTCTGCCTGCAGCGGCTTTTCCGCCGCCCTCTTTTCGGATTGAGCCGATGACTTGTTCTTCCGGCCTTTATTTCGGCCCTGATGCCGTTGCATTCTGCTAAGCTCGTTCATGTTCCTCTTTCCTCCGAAACCGTATCAACATTCCCGATATGAAATCTATCAGAAAATGGCACAGAATTGGCGCCCAAATGGTACCCGTTTGTATATAGACGTAGCCCAGACCGTAACTGCTCAAGAAAACCCATCCAGTCGGCAGCCAATGCTTTAAATATCGGACATGGATCAGCGCGAACAAGATGCTTGTCCAATACGGTCCGAACGCATGCTGTATCGCTCCGCGAAACAATAATTCCTCGCAGATGGACACGATCAGGGCGATAACGAATATATGCCAAACCGGCCTTTTCCTGAACAGCATTTCATTGATCCCGCCGTCGTCCATGCTATCCTCCGACACAAACCGGGACAATACAAAGTCCACTGCCAGCATCGCTGCGGCAAGTCCGAGACCCCAATAAACAAACTCGATCTCCTTCGGAAAAACAAATAATCCGAACGGATTTCGGTGCTGAAACAAAATCCAGATCAAACCGACGATAAGCGTTAACGCTTGCGTAAGATACAGATTGATGAGCAGCAGCCGATCGTTCAGCTGGTGGGCTTCGATTCTTTTAACGCGTATTTTAAATTTTTTCATAGAAGATGGGCCTGTCTTTCATCTTGATTTTTAAGATATCTTCGTGTACAACCACAGTAATATAAGTATAATTTAATCATAGGCGGGCATATGCATCATAGCAAATTAACGGCATGACATTCAAGGCTATCCCTTGTTTCTTCCCCTGCTCCTAGGCGGTTGGCCTAAATAAACACCTATTGACACAATGTTAGAGCCATGATACATTATGAAAAAATTAATCTGTGAAAACCGATGACGGAAAAGAGAAACCGTAACGTCCTCAGAGAGCCGATGGTTGGTGCAAATCGGTGGCGTAAAGTATTCTTGAGCGTTCCTGAGATATTTCGCTGAAACTTGGAGTAGGCGCAAATCGGATGATATCCGTTACCAATCATGGTCTGAACAGACCGCTTGAGGCTGCCGCAACTTGGCAGCGAATAAGGGTGGCACCACGAATAACTCTCGTCCCTTACTACGGAGGTAGTATGCGGATTGAGAGTTTTTTATGTTCCTGTCTCTTTGCCACGACACCGCGTCAAACCTGTATAGACCTCTTGCAGCTTTATCGGAATTTCTGGTGTATAACGGAGCGCGCGCTAAGCGTAATCCTTATTCAATATTGCAGTACCGCATTTTATAGTGGATTTTAAGGAGGAAGAGAAACCATGTTTAAAGTATTGGTATCGGATCCGATCAGCGATTTGGGGATCCAGCAGTTAATGGACGCCGCCGATGTGCAGGTAGACAAAAAAACCGGGCTTAACGAAGACGAGCTCACTGCCATTATCGGTGAATACGACGGACTCCTCGTTCGGAGTCAGACGCGTGTTACAGAACGCATCATGAATGCAGGAACCAATCTCAAGGTGGTTGGCCGTGCCGGCGTTGGCGTGGACAACATTGATCTTGAAGCGGCAACAAAGCGCGGGATCGTTGTTATCAATGCACCTGACGGCAACACGATCACGACGGCAGAGCATACGTTTGCTATGATGATTGCCCTCGCCCGCCACATCCCTCAAGCTTATGCCAAAACGGTAGGCGGAACCTGGGATCGCAAATCCTTCCTCGGCGTAGAGCTCCGCAACAAAACGCTGGGCGTTATGGGCATGGGACGGATCGGCAGCGAGGTGGCTAAACGCGCCAAGGCTTTCGGCATGAACATTCTCGCTTTCGATCCGTTCCTGACGGAAGAACGCGCGGATAAGCTGGGCGTGAAGCTTTCCTCCGTGGATAATATTATCCGGAACGCAGACTTCATCACGGTTCATACTCCGCTTACGCCGGAGACGCGCCACATGATCGCCAGACCGCAATTCGAGGTCATGAAACGCGGCATGCGTATCGTGAACTGTGCCCGTGGCGGCATCATTGACGAGCGCGCGCTCGTGGAAGCCATCGATGAAGGCATTGTAGCCGGAGCCGCATTTGACGTATTCGAACATGAGCCGCCTGAAAGCGATCATCCGTTCCTGAACCATCCGAAGGTTATCGTCACTCCGCATCTGGGTGCATCCACTGTTGAAGCCCAGGAGAACGTTGCGATCGACGTTTCCGAGCAAGTGCTGCATATCCTGCGCAACGAACCGTTTAAGAATGCGGTCAACTTCCCGCTTGTAGCCGCAAGCGTCATGAACAAGCTGCAGCCTTACTTCTCGCTCGGCGAGAAATTGGGCAGTGTAGCGGCCCAGATCACCGCACACGCGGTAAAGGAGATTCACGTAGACTATGCAGGAGAGCTGGCTGAAGTCGATACGCAGGCCCTGACCCGCTACATCGTGAAGGGCGTGCTGGAACGCCACCTTGGAAGCGAAGTGAACATTGTCAACTCCATGCATTTGGCGAAGAGCCGCGATTTGCATGTCGTTGTGTCGCAGACGCCAAAAACCAAAGACTTCACCAATCTCGTTACCGTTACGCTGAAAACGCAAAACGGCCTGGAACGAATCGTTGCGGGTACGCTTCTTCTGGGATACGGCGAACGAATCGTCCGACTGGATAAATTCCCTGTCGATATCTCACCTGAAGGCCATCTGATCCTGATCTCCCACAACGATAAACCGGGCATTATCGGACGGGTCGGAACCCTGCTCGGCGAGAACGATGTCAACATCGCCTCCATGCAGGTGGGACGTAAAGTGATCGGCGGCGAGGCCATCATGCTCCTGACGGTGGATAAAGACGTTCCTAAGGACGTTCTGATCAAGCTTACCGGCTTGTCGGAGCTCAACACGGCGCAGCAAATCGCGCTAGGCTAAACTTTAATCCAAGGGGTTAATCATTGTTCCACGTAGAACAAGATTAACCCCTTTATTTCAACAAAAAAACACGCTCCTTGCGAGCGTGTTTTGTCTTTTGCGCGGGCATTCCCTAGGATTCTGCCGCTTTTGTCGGGATCGTCATCGTAAACACGGTGCCTTTCCCCACTTCGCTTGTCGCGTTGATCGTTCCATGGTGCGCGGTCACGATATTTTTCACGATGGCAAGGCCAATGCCGGTTCCCACCGTCTCCCCACGCACACGCGCCTTATCGGCCTTGTAGAATCGTTCGAATACAAAAGGCAGGTCTTCCGGCGGAATGCCGACACCCTGGTCGCAAACCTTCACCTGGAGCGCCTCCGTGTTGGATACGGCGATCCGGTCTGCCGTAATTTGAATTTTCTTGCCTGAAGGCGTATGACGGAAAGCGTTATCCAGCAAATTGGTCAGCACCTGTTCAAGCTTGTCTTCATCCGCCGCTTCGAGCTGAAGATTCGAATGGAGCTTGTTCAGCTGAAGATCGATATCCCGCTCTTTGGCTCGAACCGCAAATTTCCGGAATACCCGCTCGCACAATTCGCCTGCATCCATCTCGCGCAGGGATAACTCGGCATGCCCTGCCTCCATGCGCGTCAAATCAAGCAGATCCTTCACCAGACGCCCCATCCGCAGGGATTCCTCATGAATGACCTGTATGAGCTCCCTGCTCTCTTCGGGTGAAGCTGCCATGCCGTCCAGGAGCGCTTCGCTGTATCCCTGCATCATGGACAGCGGCGTCCGTATTTCGTGCGACACGTTGGCAATGAAGTCCGTCCGCATTTTTTCTAATGTAACCTGTTCGGTTATGTCCCTTAACACCACGACGGCTCCGCGGATCACGTCATCCGAATACAGGGGGGCCATATGGGCTGACCAGATTCCCTGCTTCACATGCAGATCGGCGCTTTGGTCTTTGCCTTCGTTGACGGTGGCGTAATATAACTCGCTGAGCGGTTTTGGCATGACATCGGCCGCCCAGCCTCCGCCCTGAAGCTCATCGTCCCACTGCAGCCCTTTCCAGGTCTTCATGATTTCCAGTCCCGGCGGGTTCACCAGGATGACCTGCCCGTGATTGTCAAACGTAATCACGGCGTCGCTCATGCTTCTCAGCACGCTGGACAGGTGCTCCTTCTCGTGGTTCAAATTGCGGATGTTCGTTTCCAGTTCCGCTGCCATATGGTTAAACGTATTGGCCAGCTCGCCGATCTCATCACTGGTCACAAGGTTCAACCGCGTGCCGTATTTCCCTTTACGGATATCGTTGGCTGCCTCGATGAGCTGCTGCATGGGCTGCGTAATTTTCGTCAGCAGGAACAACCCGAAAAAGGTGGTCATCGAAAAGCCGATAATGGCGACATAAGTAAATAAACGCTTGATGGCATCCGAGTTCGCGAAGGTGGTATCGATATAAGGGAGCAAGAATAAACCGAGCGTCAGCAGTACGCACGCGACCAAACAGGTTATCGTAATCCACAGCTTGCCGACAAGTGATCTCCAAAAACTCACGTTACTTCGGTACCTCCAGCTTGTAGCCTACTCCCCATACGGTCGTAATCATCGCTGCGGACTCCGCGGATACCTTATTCAATTTTTCGCGCAGACGCTTCACATGGGTATCAACCGTGCGAAGATCGCCAAAAAACTCGTAATTCCAAACATCCTTCAGCAGCTCTTCCCGCGAGAACACTTTGTCCGGGGACGAGGCCAAATAGTGCAGAAGCTCGTACTCCTTCGGCGTCAGGCTGATTTCATGCCCGCCGGCCGTCACGCGGTGGGCATCGTGTTCAATGATCAAGTGAGGGAATACGATGCTGTTGCTTGGATTCGGCTCCTTGCTCAGATAAGCCGTCGCGGACGAACGGCGCAATATAGCTTTAACGCGATAGATCACCTCGCGAGGACTGAACGGTTTCACCACATAATCGTCGGCGCCCACCTCGAATCCCTGAACGCGGTTAATCTCCTCGCCTTTGGCGGTCAGCATCAGGATCGGCGTAGACTTCACCTGACGAAGGCGGGTGCATACTTCAACGCCGTCCATGCCGGGCAGCATGACATCCAGAATAACGAGCCCGTAATCCTCCGAGCTTGCTTTGCGAAGAGCAGTCTCCCCATCCTCCGCCTCCTCGATTTCATATCCTTCCTTCTCCAGATACATTTTCAACAAACGGCGAATCCGTTCCTCATCATCAACAACAAGAATGCGATTTCCGTGCTCAGACATTGGCAGCCAACTCCTTCATTTTTATAGGGAAAATCAGAAGTGGCCCTCTTGATTAAGAAAGGGCCCTTCTGATTGTTAATTCACATCTATTCAATTGCCATTAGTCAGTGCCTGCATAGGAATGCAGACCCGCGATAATCAAGTTGACGCCGACCAGCGTGAACATGACCACGATAAAGCCGATAACGGACAGCCAGGACGAATATTTGCCCTGCCATCCGCGCGATAGCCGGAGATGAAGGTACACGCTGTAGAACAACCAAGTAATAAGCGCCCATACTTCCTTCGGATCCCAGCCCCAGAATCGGCCCCATGCAATCTCTGCCCAGATCATGGCGAAGATGAGACCGCCAAGCGTAAATACGGGGAAGCCGATCGCGATGGCTCGATAACTGATTTCGTCCAGATCATCCGGATCCAGTCGATGGAGTGCGGGCTGAATGAATTTAGCCAGCGGTTTGCGCAGGATCAGGCGGAGCAATCCGTAAAGGATCAATCCGGTGACCAGCGACCATACCACCGTATTCAGCTTACGTCCAGCGTTCACGCCGTGCATCCAGGACGGAGCTTCCATGAGTGGAGATTTCATGCCCAAGAAAGACTGCATGCTCTCCGTTTCGCTTTTATAAGGTGCGACAAGCGGAGGCATGTTATATTCCACTTTTACTATTGTACTATTTTCTGTCTTCGGGTCAACCAATGTCTGGTTAAACTCCGCCTGATATCCGCCTGCACGGAAGCTGTATACCGACAAAATAAATCCGATCAGCACCACGATGGCAAACATGACGAGCTCAAGCCAGCGCTGTTCCCTGCGCGCACCCTTGTCCGTTCCGCTAAAGTTAACGGTCCGGAGCAGGTGCATCAAGCCGGCAATAAAGCCGACCGCAAAAAACGCATCGCCCAATGCCGCCAATGTAACGTGGATACCCAGCCAATAGGACTGAAGCGAAGGAATGAGCGGCTGCACCTGCTGCGGGAACACGGCGGCATAGGCCATGATCAGGATTGCCAGAGGCAGTGCAAACAATCCGAGCAGCGATTTTTTGTAGATAAAATAAAGTACGAGGAAGGCAATCATGATTGCCATCGACAAGAAGGACATAAACTCATACATATTGCTGACCGGCACATGCCCCGAGCCCGCCCATCTAGTAAAGAAGTATAGCAAGTGTCCGATCAAACCGATCGTTGTCGTAACAAATGCGATCTTACCCCACTTCGCCAAATGGGCTTCCGGGTCGCGTTTGCGGAACCGGCGTCCCATGACGGCAAGTCCGTACATGATAAATGCCACGCAGTATAAGGTAAAGGCGACGATAAATGCGTCGCCGCTGAAATCAATTAGATTCATGCTTAGTCCCCCTGTTATTCTCCAATGACTTTTCATCGACTTCGATATTCATTTGCTTGAGGATCGCGGAGATCTCCTTGCGAAGTCCAAACCAGTTCTTGTTCGTATGCGCGCCCAGCGTCAGCGTTCCGTTATCAATACGCAGCCAGATCCGGCGATGGGTGAAATAAAAGCCCATGATCAAGCCGATCATACCGATGAAACAACCAACCCAAATGAACGGCATGGCTTTATCCACACGAATATTCAGATAAGTCGTCGATTCCGAAAAGTCCACATCGTCCATGCTGAGCACATCCAGTTTTACGAGTGCCTCCCCACCCGCCAGCTGCGCATTGATCGCTTCTTGATTGAAACGTTCCTTATCGATCTGTTTAGGGAAGTAGAAGTACTGAATGCCTTCCTTCGGCAGATCAGGTCCCTTAATCAGAAATAAGAATGCAGGCGCATTCGGGTTAGGTGACAAGTTGACCGGCTTGCCGTTATCGCCCAGCCCAAAATCGGTAAAGGACTGTGTAAGCGTTAACGTATATTCCCCTGCCTGATATACTCTTTGGGGATCGTTGATGGACAGCGTGATTTTGCCGTATTCCTTACCGCTCTTGCTGTCAATCAGCATCGGCGAAACCGTACGGAGAATCGGGGTCAGATCATAATCGAATTGATAAGCCTTTAACCCTTTGTAATTGAGCGGATGGTTCACTTCGATGTTATGGCGCGTCAATTCCACGAGCTGAGGCTCTTTATCGAGATCGTCGCAATTGGCCTCGCACATATACAGGATGGCCTGGGTTTGGAATTCCTTCGGCAGCACTTTGTTCTTGCCTTTGAATTCTTCAGGCATATCGTCCTCGGTATAGAATTCAACCTTAAAGCCGTCGTTCAATAAATAGTAGCTGGTGTTCTTGATGTGCACAGGCTCATCCTGGGGAAAGGCCATATGCTCGTCCATATGCAGTCCCGGCAGGTTCCGTCCCAAAACAGCGAGAAGGAAGATAATCAGGCCGATATGAAGAACATAAGGGCCCCAGCGGCTGAACCGCTGCTTCTCTGCCAGAAGCGTCCCGCCGTCCGTTCGAACGCGATAGCCCTTTTTCTTAATGATCGGCTTAATCCGCTCAACCCAGTCGGCCCCGTCCTCTTGGACTTGTCCTTGGTATACCACCTTCTGACGGGTAAGAAAGGACATATGCTTCGGAATCCGTTGTCTGCTGAGCGCTTTGTAGAGCGGCAGGACACGGTCAAGACTGCAAATGACAAGCGATGCGCCGATCATGACGAGCAGCAGAACGAACCACCAAGACGTATATGTATGTGACAGCCCGAGCAAGTAATAAATATGCCCCAGCTGTCCGTACTCCTCTTTGTAGTAGACAGAGGGGTCAATGTTAAGGAAAGTGCTCTCCTGCGGAAAGATCGTCCCCAGCGAGGATCCGATCAAGGTTAGCAATATGAGATATATTGCTACTTTTACCGAAGAGAAGAAATTCCATACCCGATCGATAATACCGGGATTTTCTTTCTGCGATCGACGGGCAACGCCGTCATACCGCATTTCCAGAATCGGCTGGGCCTCCGCTTCCTCGGTCAGCGGCTTGCCGCAAGCCTCGCAGAGGACCGTCCCCGTTGGATTCTGGTGTCCACAATCACACTTCGTATTCTGGATCAAAGGCTTGGAACCTTGACTCATTTCGCATTCACCAACTGTTCAATTTGTTTGTCAAGGGTGTTCAAATCCAGTTCGCCTATGCGAATATGGTCAATCTTGCCGGAGGCCGTAACAAAAAAGGTCGTTGGCATCGGCCCAACCCCGAAGCTGGCAACAGCGTTCCGCTTGGGATCCATCAGGATGGGGAATTTCACGCCGGTTTGAGCAACAAAATTCTCTACCGTCATTTTGTTCTCGCCCACATTGATTCCGATGATCTCAACGCCCTGGCTGCTCCATTTTTCCCACTGGGCTTGAAGTGCCGGCATTTCCCGCACGCACGGCGGACAGTAGGTGCCCCAGAAATTAATAACCCTGGCCTTGCCTTCGTATTCACTCATGGTATGTACGTTGCCATCCATGCCTAGAAGTTCGAAATCCGCTGCCTTTTGCCCTACTTTGGGAACCTCATCAGAGCCGAATACAACGGTTGCAACGGCGTACACTCCGATCAGGATGATGGCAAGCAGAATAACAATCTGTACGCTTTTCTTAGATTTGCCCATATAGCAGCAGCTTCCTTTCTATGACATTCATCATATCGCATACTACGGGTGTGAACATCCTATGAACAATTATAACGAAATTTGTCATAAACGCCGCTCGCCATTTTGAATATTATGTGTCGGGTTTAACGTTTTTTCTTCGGTTTCCCACCCGGCTTTGCGGCTTTCGCCATCTGCAGGAGCTGGTTGATTTCGTCCGCCGTCAAATGGCGGTACAAGCCCCGCTTTAAATTTTGCAGCAGCAGATCCCCGTAAGATATCCGCTTCAATCTCAATACCGGATGGGAAATCGCCTCGAACATCCTTCTCACTTGACGATTGCGGCCTTCATGAATCGTGATCGAAATAACGGATTGTTTATTGTCCGGATCCACGTCCTTATACTCCACTTCCGCAGGAGACGTCATTCCGTCCTCCAGCATAATCCCTTGACGAAGCTTGTCCAGCTCGGTGCCGTGGGGCACCCCTTTCACGGTAGCCAAATAAGTCTTGGGCACATGGTATTTGGGGTGGCTGAGCAGATTGGCAAACTCCCCGTCGTTGGTCAGCAGCAAAAGCCCCTCCGTATCGTAGTCCAAACGTCCAATCGGATATACCCGCTCTTTAATGCCTTTGAGATAATCCGATACAATTTTACGGCCTTCGGGATCGGAAGCGCTTGTAATGACTCCCTTCGGCTTATTCAGCATGACATATACCTTTTTCTCATTCTTAATCGGTTTGCCTGAAACCGTAATGATATCCTGGGCTGGATCGGCCTTCGTGCCGAGCTCGGTAACGGTCTCACCGTTTACCTGCACCTTGCCTTCAAGAATCAATTCCTCGCACTTGCGGCGGGAAGCGACTCCGGCCTGTGCCATAATTTTCTGTAATCTCTCCATGTTCGTTAGGTCACCTCATCCCTAATGATAACCATCGACAGGATAAATCACAAGCGCGTTCCATGGAAAATGTGCCCCTGGGCAGGTGTCAGAGTGGGGAAATAAGTAGAGCGGGGAAATATCATGGAGTCTGGACAGCTCCAAAATGATTTTGCTGGCGGTAAACAGCTGCGTTTTCTGGTCCAGCGTCATCGACTCGTAGCTGGCATTGAAGTCGCCCTCCAGACAGATGTGGATCTGTCCCGGTTGGACCAGCACGGAAGAAGCGGACACGGAGCCGTCCTGATGGATTTTAAAATCCCAGTTCCGCGGTTCCTGCGAGCACACGGTATGATGAATAACAAAACCCTCGATTTCCATCCCATCACCCCTACTACAAATTGTGATTGCAGCAGTATATGACATGGCGGAATCAAGGGTATAGGCATACGTCCTGTTACATTGAAAAAACGCACCTTCTTACTATATGCCTTGCTTTCGGCTTTCTAACAGTCGTCCATGAAATCAATTAACCGAACACCAGCAAGCAGACGGCAATCGCCGCAATAAACCCGACCAAATCGGAGAACAGTCCGACCTTCAACGCATAGCGGCCATTGCGGATGCCCACGGCGCCAAAATAGACGGTCAACACGTATAAGGTTGTGTCCGTGCTTCCCTGTATGGTCGAAGCGATTCGGCCGATCATCGAATCCGGTCCGTATGCGCGGATCAGCTCCGTTGTGTAAGCGAGGGAGCCCGTACCTGTCAGCGGCCGTAATATTCCCAAAGGCAGAATCTCGCTAGGTACGCCGAGCGATTGCAAAAAAGGGCCCGTCCAACCGACAAAAAACTCCAGGGCGCCGGAAGAGCGGAATACGCTTATGGCGACCATCATGCCAACCAAATGCGGAATGATCCCGATCGCCGTGGAGAAGCCGTCCTTGGCTCCGTCCACAAACGATTCGTATACGGGCACTTTGCGCGTATAAGCATAAAGAGGAATAAATGCGATAATAATGGGTATTGACCAGGCGGAAACGAGATTAATCCAAGACAGCAAGACTCATCACCCCTTCACGTCCGGGTTCAGGCCTGTACCGATTCCGGGCGGCTTCTGGCGGCGCATCGTTCGTCTGCGATACCATCGGTCGGCGATAATTGCCGCGGCCGTCGCAATCGCAGTGGCCAATAGCGTGGTTCCGACGATTTCCGAAGGATTGGCAGATTCATAATTTAGCCGGATCGCGATCAGCGTTGTCGGTATCAGCGTAATGCTGGCCGTGTTTAACGCCAGGAGCGTGCACATCGCCGGAGATGCCGTTTCCTTATCCGGATTCAATTTCTGAAGCTCCTGCATCGCTTTGATTCCCATCGGGGTCGCCGCATTGCCCAGACCGAACAAATTGGCGCTCATATTGGACAATATGTATCCCATTGCGGGATGATTTTTCGGTACATCCGGGAACAGGAAGCGGACAACCGGCCCCAGCAGCCTGGCCACTTTTTTCAGCAGACCCGCGTCCTCTGCGAGCCGCATCATGCCAAGCCAGAATACCAGTATGCTGATAAGACCGAAGGAGACGGTTACGCCCGTTTGGGCTCCGTCGAATGCGGCTTTCGTGACGCTGTCGATGTTCCCGTTGACGGCCGCAAAACAAAACCCGATCACAATCATCCCCATCCAAATCAAATTGATCATCTCTTCGCCCCCGTTTTGCTGCCCCGCTGTTATGAGAATACACGATTCTTTAGCGAAGGCTAGTTATGTGCGCCCCTGAACAGATGCCGGAGCACTTCTCCTGCAGACTGCCAAAGCGACAAGGAACCGACGGGTCCCAGAGCGCTCCTGGACTTTTGCAAGGCCTCAGGGGCTTCAGGAAGTTTGCTTCCTTCCGTGTAAACCGGAACCTTGCCGATGCTGACATTATCGAGCAGCAGCTCAATATGCCCCCGCAGCCCAAAAGACAAGTCGGGCGTGCTTGCTTTATGCAGGACCAGTCTCTTCACCAGGCGCGCTTCCTCATCATGCGCGAACGCATAAGTGAAGGAACTGCCCGTGACGAGCGGATAGCCCTGGATTTTCTGTCCCTTTTCCGTGACCTTTTTCAGTGGAAAATGAGCAAAGCCATAATCCAGCATGTTGGAATGGTCGTTCCAATCGTTGCCGTCATTCAGTGTTACCGCTGCGATTTGCTGACCGTTACGAGTAGCGGAGCTCACCAGGCAGCGGAATGCTTTTTTGGTGTAACCCGTTTTGACGCCGTCCGCCCCTTCGTAGAAGCGCAGCATTTTGTTTTTGTTGTCCCATTTGTAGTCCCATGCTTCATTCGGGTTTGGCGCTTTCTTGGTAGGGGTTTTGACGATCTCGCTAAAGACCGGATTCTTGAGGGCATATGCCGTCAGTTTGGCTACGTCATGCGCTGACGAGTAATGCTCGTCGTGATCCAGTCCATGCGGATTCATAAAATGCGAATTCGTCATGCCGAGCGAGGCGGCCTTCTCGTTCATCAATAACACAAAGCCTTCTTCCGTACCGCCGACATGCTCCGCAATGGCCGTGGCAGCATCGTTGCCGGAGCGCAGCATCAAGCCGTACAGCAGATTCTCAAGGGTCATCTCCTCGCCAAGCTTCAGGAAGATCGAGGAGCCCTCTTTGGCAAAAGCATTCTTGGAGACTTTGACGCGATCATCCAGCTTGCCGTGTTCAATGGCCACGATGGCGGTCATAATCTTGGTCAAGCTGGCGATTCTTAAACGCTCGTCCCCGTTCTTGCTGTACAGCATTCTCCCGGACGTCACGTCAATCAGCGCAGCTGCCTGTGCATGATTGGACGGGCCTTGCTCGTGATCTGCATGTACAGGGACAGCCGTAACCAGCAAGCAGCATATGGCGATCAACATGGATAACATAGACTTGCGGTTCGTCCATTTCATTTTCATCATTTTATCCTCCGGTGTTCAGAAATCTTGTACAAGTATATGTCGTCCTCGCTGAAGGTATGTCCATTTCATTGCAGCAAAAATCCCTTCCGTCATGAACGAAAGGGATCTGCCTGCTTCAATCAGTATGCCGGCGGAGGCGTCGTGCTGCCTGCGGCATTGCTTCCCGATTGAAACATCGACTGGATTTGATCGAGTAAATACGGGGTCGCATCGATAATCCGTTCAAACAGATGTGTCTGGTTGTCCAGCGGAACGATGTGCACGCCTTCTTTACCCACGACCAGGAAAGCTATCGGCCGGATGGACACGCCACCGCCGCTGCCGCCGCCAAAAGGAAGGGCATTATGGTCGGTATGCGTCCCGTTAGCGGTATTATGGTGTGTGCCGCCTGCTTCAACGTTGTAGTCGCTCCCGCCCGCTGCAAAACCAAACGCCACCTTACTGATTGGCAAAATGACGCTGCCGTCAGGGGTATTCACGGGGTCGCCTACGATCGTATTCACGTCCACCATTCCCTTGATGTTCTCCATAGCCGTTTGCATCAAGCCTTGAATAGGGTGTTCTGCCATGATCTAATTCCTCCTTTCACCTTTAACACGCGAACTATAAGTACCAGTCCAGCATACATAGCTTTTCCGCAGGAGATTTTCGCTATGCAGCAAAGCTCTGTGGAAATTTGCGGCGGACCGTTAAAGACCGGTACCACCTGGATTTCCGGCAGCTCATCCATAATCAGCCGGTACGACATCCATCCCATAATGGTATGCTTAACAGCATGAAGCAGCCCGGTTGCAACCGCGGTATCGGCCGCATGCTCCAAAGCAATCCGGGTTGACCAGCGCACATCCATGAGATGAACGGCCGCCATCGTTTGCCTTGCCCACTTTTTAAATCCTTTAGTAGTCAGCAAGACCCGCACATAGTCCCTATATCGTATAGTTCGTCTTGAAGTTTCTTTGTTTTCTTTGGAACCGAGCTCAGTCCCCTCGTCCACGGGAACGGTCTCTTTTTTATACTCAATGCCACCGTTGGCCAAGTGAAAGGGAACTTCGTATTTGCGCGTGATCCATCCAAAGAGCATTTTCATTTCCGCCAATACTTTATATTCATTTTTTCTTAGGACCACGTCCAGCTTTATCGTGACCTTCGAGCTTAGCACAACGATCAGCAATGCGATAAGGAGAACGACCAGGCCGACCGCAAGAAAGATCCATATCCTCACGAAGTAACCCCCAAAACGAACTTAGTAAAATGTAATCCGCTTGGCTTAGTATGGCAAAAGGGTCTCCAAATGATGCGAAACTGCTTCGATCCTCTGCTTTCATATGCCTGGAACGACAAAAAAAGGGCCCGGACGCGGATTATCCACGCTCAGGACCCATTTCTCAAATGAAGCATTATACCATATATGATGGCTAGCTTTCCTCCACATCATCAAACGTAAGCTGTTGTCCGTCAAGCTTGTCGAACAGCAGCTGCGTTTCCTCTTCCAGATGATCGTTATCCTCGAATTGCGACGGCTCCGGCAAATCCTTGATGTTCGCAAGCCCGAAATAATCCAGAAACGATTTGGTCGTTCCATACAGAATCGGTCTGCCAATCGCCTCCGCGCGTCCGACTTCTTCAATCAACCCTTTGCTTACCAGCGTATGGATGGCTCTTTCGGACTTGACGCCGCGAATGTCTTCAATCTCCACCCGCGTAATCGGCTGCCGATAGGCCACGATGGAAAGCGTCTCGAGCGCGGCTTGCGACAATGAGGAGCGGGAAGGCGAATACGCCAGACGTTCGAAATACGGGGCGTGCTCGGCCAGCGTCGCGATTTTGTAGCTCCCTGCAATCTGCACGATCTGAATTCCCCGTTCATATCGCTCCCATTCTTCCTTCATATCCTCCAGCGCTTCGCCAACGAGGCCATCCGATTGCTCGGTGATTTCAGCAATTTGCTTTACCGACAAGCCCTCTTCTCCCGCCAGGAACAGAAGCCCCTCAATAATCGATTTCAGCTTCGGATATTCCATCAATGCGTTCTTCCCCTCTCCACTCCATGACGATATCTTCAAACAATTTCTCTTGGTAGCACAGGATTTGCTTCATCTTCATCAGCTCCAAGATAGCCAGAAAGGTCACCACGATTTCATGGCGCTCCATCTCCTCGTGCAGCAGCTTGGAGAACAGAATCCTGCCTCCCGGCCCGACCTGCTCCAAAGCGTCCATCACCTGCCGGATCCGGTCCTTAACCGATATTTCATCCCGCTGGATGCGGGCATACGATGTGCGTTTGACGGCTTTGCTTAACGCTTTTTGAAAAGCTGCGATCAAATCCGAGATATGTAATCCCTGCACCGGGTTCTCTTCCACTTCCGGCATGTAAGGAGTCAGATCCTCCGCTTCCTTGGAGTAAATCATGCTGCGTTCCCATTCCTTCTCATGCAGATGACGGGCGATGCCTTTGTACTTGCGGTATTCGATCAGCTTCGCGATGAGTTCCGCTCTCGGATCCATGTCATCCTCTTCAAAAAAATCGAACTCGTCCATTTCGATAACCGGAGGCTTCGGAAGCAATAGCTTGCTCTTTATAGACAGCAGCGTTGCAGCCATCACCAGAAATTCGCTCGTAATTTCCAGTTCCAGCTCCTGCATGTTGTGTAAATAGGCCATGTATTGTTCGGTAATCTCGCTGACGGGAATATCCTGGATGTCGATTTCCGCTTTATCAATCAAGTGCAGCAGCAGATCGAGCGGTCCTTCAAACGTTTCCAGCTTGTATAATACGGTCACGGTGAATCCTCCCGCCAAAAATAAAATGCAGTGCTCTATAAAAAGAGCACTACATTAAATAAGCACTATTTTAGGCTTTTCGTCAAGTTCGCCATTTCAATGGCCGCCATGGCGGAATCCCAGCCTTTATTGCCTGCCTTCGTTCCCGCCCGTTCGACGGCTTGTTCAATGTTCTCCGTCGTGACGACGCCGAAAATCGTTGGTACGCCGGTCTTCAGGTTAATGGCGGACACGCCCTTGGCCACTTCGTTGCACACATAATCATAGTGCGTGGTGGAGCCGCGAATGACGGTTCCCAAGGTGATGATCGCATCGTATTTGCCGCTTTCTGCCATCTTTTGGGCGATGAGCGGAATTTCAAACGCCCCCGGCACCCAGGCGACGTCGATTTCGTTGTCCTGTGCGCCGTGACGCTTCAAGGCGTCCAGTGCCCCGCCAAGCAGCTTGCTGGTGATGAATTCGTTGAAACGACCTACCACGATGCCGTATTTCAAACCTTCGGATACTAAATGACCTTCAAATATTGTTGCCATGTTGGATGACTTCCTTTCGGGTTGGAGTTTATATAAGGTCAAACATGGATTTGGGATGACATCGATGTGGTTGCCCGCTGCGCTGACGGCTGCTGCTTCCGATCGCTGTTAACTCCTGATTTCATGATCTATATTCTCAGGGAAGAAATCAGGAGTTAAAGGCGACCGCTGGCGCTTCTCCAGCAGCATTCCGCCCTCTTCGCTGGGTCATTCCATGAGGCAAACCTCCTCCATGATTGACCTTTTATTGGGTTGGTGATTAATTGGCACTCTCGTTCTGCTCGATATCATTGAACTTCAGCATATGACCGAGCTTCGCTTGCTTGGTGTGCAGGTAGCCCGTGTTATCCTCGTTCTCCGGCATTTGAATCGGGACGCGCTCCACGACCTCCAGGCCGTAACCTTCGAGACCCTTGATTTTACGCGGATTGTTTGTCAGCAGGCGGATCTTCCTTACGCCCAAATCCTTCAGGATCTGGGCTCCGATGCCGTAATCGCGCAGATCCGCCGCAAAGCCTAGCTTCAGGTTCGCATCGACGGTGTCGAGCCCTTCTTCCTGCAGCTTATAGGCTTTCAGCTTGTTGATCAAACCGATGCCCCGTCCCTCCTGGCGCATATAGAGAAGCACGCCTCTGCCTGCTTCATCAATCTGGCGAAGGGCCGCCTCAAATTGCGGACCGCAGTCGCAGCGATGGGAGTGGAACACATCCCCTGTCAAGCACTCGGAGTGCACGCGGACGAGAACCGGCTCACTCGGGTCGATCTCTCCTTTTACCAATGCGACATGCTCTTTGTTGTCCACGTCATTGGTGTAGGCTACGGCTTGAAACACGCCGTAGTCGGTCGGCATCCGCACCGCCACCTCGCGCTGCACGAGCTTTTCTTTTTCGTTGCGGTAATGGATCAAATCCTTGATGCTGATCAGCTTCAGATCATGCTTTTTCGCGATCTCCATCAAGTCTGGAAGCCTTGCCATCGTGCCGTCTTCCTTGATCACCTCGCAGATGACGCCTGCCGGATAGGAGCCGCTCAGGCGGGCTAGATCGACAGCCGCCTCCGTATGTCCTGCCCGGCGAAGAACGCCGCCGTCTTTCGCAATCAGCGGAAACATATGGCCCGGTCTTCGAAAATCGGCGGCCGATGCATTTGGATCCAAGATGCCGTTGACGGTTATGGAACGTTCATGGGCGGATATGCCCGTCGTGGTGTCCTTATGGTCAATGGAGACGGTAAAGGCCGTTCCATGATAGTCCGTGTTTTGCGTCACCATCGGTTTGAGATCGAGCTCCCGAGCCCTGGCCTGCGTCATTGGCAAACAGACCAGCCCGCGGCCTTCGGTGATCATGAAATTGATGACCTCAGGGGTAGCTTTATCCGCTAATGCGATAAAATCGCCTTCATTCTCGCGGTCCTCGTCATCAACAACGATGACGACCTTGCCTTCCTTCAAATCTGATAACGCCTCTTCGATCGTATGAAATGAAAAGCGCTCATCCATCCCTATTCCTCCTTCTTCTCATGGAGATATCTCTATATGCAAGAAACGGCTTAGGCAAAGCCATGCTCGGCCAGGTAATCCCTGCTGATCCCCGATTTCGTGCCGCTTCTGCTTCCTGCGCCTTCCGAACCGTAGTGCAGCAGGTGATCTACATATTTCCCCAAAATGTCGCATTCGATATTAATCGTGTCGCCCGCTTTTTTATAAGCGAGCACCGTCTCCGCCAGCGTATGGGGAATGATGGACACCGTAAAGGAGGAATCCGTCGTTTTGACAACGGTCAAGCTGATTCCATCCAATGTGACCGAGCCTTTCGGAATGATATATTTGAATACGTCCCCATCCGTGGGCGAAATCTCGTATACCACTGCATTCTGATCGGCCTTTACGCTCCGAATGACGCCGATGCCATCCACGTGTCCCTGAACGATATGGCCTCCGAATCTCCCTCCGGCTGCCATCGCCCGTTCCAAATTAACCTTCCCGCCCGGCTGCAGCTCCTTGAGATTCGTATTCCTATAGGTTTCCGGCATAACGTCAACCGTAAATACGCCCTTGTCGATCGCCGTAGCCGTCAAGCAGACGCCATTTACGGATACGCTGTCGCCCAGCTTCAGATCGTCCATAATCCGGTTAGCGGAAATGCTCAGCAGCATGGCCTCCCCTTGGCGCCCGATACGCCGCATCTCGCCGATCTCCTCGACCAATCCAGTAAACACAGGCTTCCCTCCTTTCTCGCTCCTTATTTCCAGACCGGAATGCCAGTGACGTAGATATTGTCGCCCAGTCTTTCGGTCTCAAGTCCTGTCAGCGAAATCGCTTGGTTCATCTGTTCATAACCGCTGAACATGTAATTTCCCGGCGCATCATACCCGCCGATGATTTTGGGAGCGATAAACTGGATGAGCCGGTCCACCAGCTTCTGCTCCAGCATCGAGCCATTAAGCGTACCGCCGCCTTCCAGCAAAATCGAGGCGATCCCCTTTTGTCCCAATTGCAGCAGCGCTCCCTTCAGATCCACCCGCGGTCCAGGCCCGCAGGGGATGACCTGAACACCAAGCTCTTCCAACTCGGTCCGCTTCGTGTCATCCGCCTGCTCCGTCGTCAAGATCCAGGTGGGCGCCAATCCGTCTAACACGACATGGCTGTCGAGCGGTATCCTCAGGCTCGAATCCACGATGATCCTGACCGGGTGCAGCCCCTTAACGCCAAGCCGGGTCGTCAGGCTCGGGTTATCCGCGATAACCGTAGACACGCCGACCATGATGCCTTGATGGCGATGGCGCAGCGTATGCACCAGCTCCCGGGATTTTTCATTGGAGATCCACTTGCTGTCCCCGGTTTTCGAAGCGATCTTGCCGTCCAGCGTGCTGGCCGTCTTTAACGTGACGAAGGGCCGGCCCGTCGTAATGAATTTAACAAAGGCTTCGTTCAGGCGAAGAGCGCGATCTTTAAGGATACCCGTTTCAACCTCGATTCCCGCTGCGCGCAGCATCTGAATCCCTCTGCCCGCCACGAGGGGATTCGGATCCTCGCAGGCCACAACCACCCGCCGAACGCCCTTGGCGATAAGCCTCTCGCTGCAAGGCGGCGTTGCGCCGTAGTGACTGCAGGGCTCCAATGTCACGTACACGGTACTGCCTGCCGCTTTCGGCCCGGCCATATTCAGGGCATGAACCTCGGCATGCGGCGTTCCGCGTTCCAGATGCGTGCCCACCCCGGCGAGAGCACCGTCCTTAACGACGACGCAGCCGACTACCGGGTTGATCCCGGTTTGGCCCTGCGCACGTTCAGCCAGATCCAGCGCAAGTGACATATAGAATTCATCGTTGACGATATCCATGCTAAACATGCCCCTTTCCCAACGTTCATACAAAAAAGCCCTGCCAAAGATTCCGAAGAATCCTTAAACAGGGCTTGATGGAAGTTAATCATTGACACGATAAATAACCGTCATGAATGCAGATTTCGCGTATAGCAAGCGACCCAAATCCGTCACAGGCGAAACCAAAAAAACGCCGTCACAGCTTTGAATCGCATGTGAAAACCTGCACATAACGCATGTCACGCTGTGCGCAAAGACACAATAACATGTGCTGCTTATGTGTCTTTCACTCCTTCTCCCATCCAGACTATACTGTCGGTCCCGGATTTGCACCAGGTCCACCGCATACGATGTGAAACATCACATTCATATCCGGGTCACGGACTAAGACGCAGCACTCTGCTTCGATAAGCTCAATCACTGCGTTCATCACCGCCGGTAGGGAATTTCACCCTGCCCCGAAGGATTAAACATATGAAATTGTTTGATCTTATGAAGAATCTTATCACCCCCTTTTGAAAATTGCAAGAAAAAACAACTAACTTTTTTAAAGCGAATAACTTTAATGCTGTCATTAGCATGGACTTTTAAAGGAGAACGCTTCCCGAAAGGAGAACAGTTAAGTAGGGTAAGCAAGGAGGTAAGAAGTAGTTGAAAAGGAGCGAGCCACGATGAAAACTTCGCTGGACATTATCGTCCGTCCCACGGAGATCGACGTCAACGGACATGTAAACAATGCAAAATACCTCGAATACCTGGAGTGGGGCCGGGAGGAATGGTACGAAGCGGGAGATCTGCGGTATGATGTGCTGAAACGGCTCGGGGTTCAGACCGTCACCGTCAATATCAATATCAATTACCGCAAGGAGTGCGGCCAAGGCGAACGGCTGACCGTCGTGACGGAACCCGAGTCCATGGGCCGCACGAGTTACGTCATGGCCCAGCGGATATACAACGAACAGCATGAGCTGTGCGCGGATGCCATCGTTACCAGCGTGGCGATGGATGTAAACTCACGTAAAAGCCGGCCCGTCCCCGAAGAACTTCGCCGATTGTTCCCAGCCCCTGCGTAATCCGCCCTTTGCGGCGGCCATAAAAAACAGACTCACCCCTGAGGGTGAGCCTGTTTTTGCATGATGCTGAATTTATTATGCTTCGTACACTTCTACTTTTTCCATTTTGTCGCGGCCTTTGAATGCATCCACGTATTCCATGCCTTCAACAACTTTGCCGAATACGGTATGTTGTCCGTCCAAATGCGGCTGCGGCTCGTAGCACACGTAGAACTGACTTCCGCCGGTATTCCGGCCGGCATGCGCCATGGCCAAGCTTCCGCGCTCGTGCTTGTTAGGATTGATCTCGCAGTTAATGGTATAACCCGGTCCGCCGGTTCCCGTTCCTTGCGGACATCCGCCTTGAGCAACGAATCCAGGAATTACGCGGTGAAATACCAGACCGTTATAGAAGCCGGAGTTGGCCAATTTCTCAAAATTAGCCACCGTGTTCGGTGCATCGTTCTCGAACAGGTCAAGCACAACCTCTTTGCCGTTTTCCAAGGTGATCTTCGCTTTTTTTGCCATATGTGTGTATCTCCTTCCGTTATCTCAAACGCTTTTATCGATTTTTTTACAATGCAAGTTATAGTTTACTATGTTTTGAGCCTCGAAGCAAAACGAACTTGTCCCTCCCCCGCGACCATAGCCGACGGAAGGCAGGACGAAGAGCCCTGACCGCAGCCGGAGGCTTTGGCGGGCCCTTCCTATCCAGAGACATTGACGTCTTATAAACTCGTAACGGTTTCTTTTGTTACATCCGCCGGCACGACATCGTTGCTGATGATATCGGCAAGCGATTCGCGGCGAACGACCAGATTGCTTTGCCCATCCTTCACGAATACGACCGCAGGCTTGCGGATCCGGTTGTAATTGCTGGCCATGGAATAGTTGTATGCGCCCGTGCAGGACACCGCCAGCAGATCGCCCGTTTCAACCTTCGGAAGCTCCAGGTCCCAAATCAGCATGTCTCCGCTCTCGCAGCATTTGCCGGCAATGGATACCGTTTCTTCCGGCTCTTCTTTAGCACGGTTTGCAAGCAGCGCTTCGTATTTCGATTCGTAGAGTGCCGGACGCGGATTGTCCGTCATGCCGCCGTCGACGGCAACATATTTGCGCACCCCGGGAATATCCTTGCTGGTGCCCACCGTGTAGAGCGTGGTGCCTGCGTCACCGACGATGCTCCGACCCGGTTCCACCCAAATTTCAGGAAGCTCGGAACCAAGGCCCGCAAAATGGTTCTTTACCGCATCCGTAATCGCTTTTACATATTGGGATACTTGAAGCGGCGTATCTCCATCCACGTAGCGGATACCGAATCCGCCGCCCAGGTTCACGACCTTGAACACAACGCCCAGGCCTTCTTTTACGGAAGCTGCAAATTCAGCTACGCGCTGAACAGCCATCTGGAAGCCTTCTACCTCAAAAATTTGGGAACCGATGTGGGAATGGATGCCCATGAGATGAATATTGGCCTGTGCTTCCGCAAGCTGCACCGCTTCGTACGCAGAGCCGTTGCCGATATCAAAGCCGAACTTCGAATCGGTTTGTCCTGTCGAGATATATTCATGCGTATGCGCCTCGACGCCCGGTGTCACGCGAAGCAAAATGTTGACCTTGCGGTTCTTCTCGGCAGCGATGGCCTGCAGCATATGCAGTTCGATCACGTTATCGACAACGAAACAGCCGATTTCGGCATCCAGCGCCATCTCGATCTCTTCCGGCGTCTTATTATTTCCGTGGAAATGAATCCGATCCGCCGGGAATCCGGCCTGAAGCGCCGTGTACAGCTCTCCGTCGGAAACAACGTCGAGCGACATGCCTTCCTCGTCGGCCAATCGGCACATGGCCATAACGCAGAACGCCTTGCTTGCATACGCGACTTGGAACTTCAAACCGGAAGCCTTGAAGGCCTCGATGTATTCCCGGCAGCGGTTGCGAACCGACTGCTCGTCTACGATATATAGTGGTGTTCCATATTGAGCTTTCAAATCGGATGTGTCACACCCGCCGATTTCCAAATGCCCCTGATCGTTAATCTTGCTTGTACCGTGTAAAAACATGCTTACAATTCCTCCGATCCATTGTTTCAAAAATAGGGTAATCGAATAATTGTTCACAGTATAGCAGACAACGGAAGGTAATCAAAATGGATTTTTCAACACAACATTTGTGTTATTGTTAGTGCTCGCCCCTCGGATTCATTTCCGGGCCCATTTTCGTGTTGTCACGCGTTTTGTTGAGAGCCGGGCGTCTTCTTGACATAAGCAGCGGTTTGCGGAATAAAATTTCACCCATCGCTTTTGCACTAAATGGTATAAACGGCCATAAATAAGACGAGTTATAGGAACGGTGGGTCGTCAGAAGCAGAATTAGAAGCGTTGTCCCGATGACAAACCCCTTCACCCCGAACATGGCTGTGGCCAGCAGCAGGACCAGCCTGACCATCCGGTTGGCCAGCCCCAGCTCATAACTTGGAGTCGCAAACATCCCTATGGAGGCAACCGCCATATACAAGACAACCTCGTTGACAAACAATCCGGTTTTAACGGCAATATCGCCGATCAAAATCGCAGCGATCAAGCCCATTGCCGATGCGAGCGGCGTCGGTGTATGAACCGCGGCCAAGCGGAGCAAATCCACGCCGAATTCCACGATCAGAAACTGCAGAATAATGGGAATTTTCGCATTCTCCTGCGGACCGATGATATCGAGACCCGGCGGCTTCAATTCAGGATGGACAACCAGCAGCATCCACAACGGGAGCAGGAACATGGAAGCAAAAATGCCTATAAATCGTATCCAGCGAAGATAGGTCCCCATAAACGGGGTCTGGCGATTCTCTTCCGCATGCTGACAGAGATCCAGGAAGGTGGTCGGCATGATCATCACACTCGGCGATGTATCCACCATAATGACGATCCGGCCTTCCAGCAGATGGGAAGAGACCACGTCCGGACGCTCGGAATAACGGACCAGCGGATAGGGGTGCCAGCCCTTGTTTACAATCGCTTCCTCCAGCTGCTTGTCGCCAAGAGGGAGCCCCTCCAAATCGATTTCCTGGATTTTCTTCCGGATGGCTTCTACCTGGGTACGGTCGGCTACGTCATCGATGAAGACCAAACTGACGTCCGTTCTCGTACGCCTTCCCACTTTGATGATCTCCACATGCAGTCCCGGATCACGAACCCGTCTCCGCACGAGGTTAACGTTCGTCACCAGCGTCTCCGTAAACCCGTCCCTGGCGCCTCGAACAACGCGTTCGACAGCCGGCTCTTCGAGTCCCCGTACGGGATATTTCCGGGTGTCCAGGATGATGGCGGAATGCGCATCCTCGATGAACAGCGCGCATAGGCCTGACAGGACCTCGTCAATCACCTTGCTGAGCCTGGTGTCCCGCTCTACCTGAACATGGGGAATATAGCGGTTCATGATTTCGGAAAGCGCATGGTTGTTAACGTCGTCTGGCGTCAGGTACGTCAGCCTTGTCAAAATTTCCGTCACCACGACATCGTTGGTGAACCCGTTTAGAAAGAGAAGCCCCGCATTTCTGCCGGCAAAGTTCATCTCGCGGAATACCACGTCAAACGAAACCCCAAGGCCGATCACTTCCTTAAGCGTTTCTTTCAGTTCGCTCAACTTCGCGGGAACATCGTCCGTTTGCTGCCAATAAATGACGGATTCCTTGGTGCTGTCGGAGGTTTCAGCCTCCCTCTTTTCCTTTAGCGCTTCTTCCTCTAACGCTTTGATCTCGGATGGGGGAATGATCGGAATCCCGGCCTCCAGTTCGCCGCCATGCGTTGTTTTCTCGTCCATAACCTACCTCCTAGCCATAACTGTCACTTGCTGTAAACAAACCAGTCGAACAGGGAACCCGCTACCTTGCCTGCCACCATGGCCATCAGAAGACCAAACAAATACCCCTTCAGCCGGAGCCGCTTGGCCAGAATCGGCAGGACATTCAATACTTCCGTCAGTGCGGCTGCCAGCATGCCGATAAATATTCCGCACATCAGTCCGATTATGGTACTCACGACCGGTCCCAAAGGAACGGACCATCTCCAGAAATCGGCCACCGTGCCAATGAAGGATCCCGTTATCAATGCTCCTTCATACCAATGCACCCGGCTGTAAGTCGCCGTCAATTGGGACAATCTCGGTATGATGTCCAGCACTATGATGAGCGCAATCACGCCCCCGCCGACGGCGATGCCTCCGGCTACGCCGAGAACACAGGTAAATACCCCTTGCAGAATGGACATCATCATGGTTTTTTCCCCGTCGTATCGGCATCGGCGTTCATTTTCCGGTATTCTTCGGCAACCACGAACTGATCCAGATTTTCCTGATAGAGGTACATTTCCACCTCCAGCGGGGTCGGTTCTTCATTCCATTTTTTCTTGAACAAATGATTGAAGAACACCGTCATGCCGAATCCGAGCCCCAGAGAGTAAGCGATCTGGAACAAATAGGGATGCTCGTCTCGTTTTCCCGTCACCATTTCGACAATCCGGATCTGGACCTCGAGCATGTTGACGTCTGCATGAAAGTTCATGATGGTGAGCGCAGAACCGAAAAACAAGAGCAGCCAAATGAGCGGGAACCACAGCTTGGATCGCTTGCTGTCCGGACCGACAAGCTCCACCAGGGTATGATGGTTACCCATCGGTTCAATATGGGCGCCCGGAATCAACCCTTGTATCTTCGGAATGATTTGAATCAGATCCATGACAAGACGGTTGCCGTCGATATCCTTCGGCTGAGTCAACGGCAGGGCTCTGAGCCGTTTCTCCCATTCGGGCTCACAGACTATGAAGGCGACATCGCCTAGTTTGACGGTCTGGTCTCTTGGCAGCCGTATTCGGCTCCGCAGCTGCAGAAACACCGTCGGAGTGGGATTAACCTTCATCCGAAACACTCCTTTACTGCTAAATTACCGTTAGTATGGGAAATTACCATCGTTTCTACTCGGATTTACCATACTTTCTTTAATCGCCGGACCGGCCAGGACCGTTATACAAAAAAACAAGCTAATCAACCATCGACATCTCACTTAGAAGACAGGCCCCCTTTTGGGAAAGATCGTGAAGCGAGATAAAGGGGGAAGACGCTGAAGTGGTTACGGTCTTATTTCCGCAAGAAAGCGCCGTCCCAGAAGGACGGCGCTCTCTTTGTGCAGGCTTTAGGATACGGTATAGATCCCGCTACTGCGCGATCTCGTTCCGAATGCTCTGCAATATTTTTTTCTCAAGCCGCGATACCTGCACCTGGGATATGCCCAGCCGGGTGGCAACTTCCGACTGCGTCTGATCCCGGTAGTACCTTAGATATACAATGAGCCGCTCCCGTTCGGTCAAGCCCCCTATCGCTTCGTTCAAGGCCAGCTTGTCAAACCATCGTTCCTGCGAATCATCGGCAATCTGATCCATTAGCGTGATGGGATCCCCGTCATTTTCAAATACGGTCTCATGAATCGAGGTTGGCGGTTTGTTCGCCTCCTGGGCAAACACCACTTCCTCGGGCGTTACCCCCAGCTCTTCGGCAACCTCTTTCACCGTGGGAAGACGATCGAGCTGCTTGGACAGCTCGTCCCGCTTCTTCCTGACTTTGTTGGCCATCTCCTTAAGCGAACGGCTGACCTTCAGAGTCCCGTCGTCCCTTAAGAAACGCTGAATTTCACCGATAATCATCGGTACGGCATAGGTAGAGAACTTTACGTCATAACTGAGATCGAACTTGTCCACGGATTTGAGGAGACCGATACAGCCGATCTGAAACAGATCATCCGGCTCATACCCACGGTTCATAAACCGTTGAACGACAGACCAGACAAGACGAATATTACAGTTGACGAGCGTGTCCCGGGCGACATTATCCCCGCTTTGGCTAAGTGCAATGAGTCGTTTGACCTCCGCGTCGTCCAAATAAGTCTGCGAAGTTTTCTTCACATCGGCATCCATTTGTCCAACCCCTAATTATATAAAGCTTTCTTAGATTCGATCCTCTTTTTCATTTTGATCGACGTACCGTTGCCTGGTTCGCTGACCACTTCAAATTCGTCCATGAAATTTTCCATGATGGTGAATCCCATGCCGGATCGTTCCAGCTCCGGCTTCGAGGTATACAGCGGCTGCTTCGCCATCTCCAGATCTTCGATCCCGTGGCCGGAATCTTCGATGCGCAGCGTGATCATATCCCCGTCTATCGAGGCTTCAATCTTGACGACCCCTTCCGGGTCGCTGTCGTAACCATGGATGATGCTGTTCGTGACGGCCTCGGAAACCACCGTTTTCAGATCGTTCAGCTCATCCATGTTGGGATCCATCTGGGAGATGAATGCAGCCACGGCGACACGGGCAAAGGATTCGTTTTCCGACCTAGCGGCAAACTGCAGCGACATAAAATTATGCTGTGCTCTTCCTTCACTCATGACACTACCTCCAGACCCGAGAGTGCCGTGCCCTCGTTCTCGTATATCGGCATGATTTTGAACAGCCCCGACATGTCAAGCAAGCGGTAAACCTGCGGCTTGACATCGCACACCGCCATCTTTCCGCCCTTTTGCTTGATGAATTTATAGCGTCCCAGAATGACTCCCAGCCCTGAGCTGTCCATAAAATCCAAGTCTTTTAAGCTCAGCACCAAGTGCTCTGTTTGACGTCTCTGAATGGCTTCATCCAGCTGCATCCGGACATGATCGGCCGTATGATGATCCAGCTCGCCGGACAGACGGACGATCAGAACATGCCTGTGATGCTCCATATCAACATGCAGATTCATGTTTGTTCACTCTCCTCCCTGACATGAACAAGGATTTCTACATTCGAAAAAGACATTCCTGCATCACGACAAAACTAGAAGAAAACTCCCATTAATCTACATGAAACAACTTGCCGGTTGTCCGTTTGAACAGCTTCCAGAATCCGGCCTTTTCCACCTCGACAGGCGATGTCAGCTCGAACTCCTTCACGAGCTGTTCCCCCTGATAGACAGACAGCTTGCCGATGACTTGTCCGGCGGCTACCGGTGCCTTCACGTTCGGATCCAACTGAATCTCATGACGGATGTCCGGATTCTTTACGCCTTTCTTGACAAGCACGCTGTAGTCTTTTTCCGCTTGAATCGAGATCTCGGGCACGTTGCCCTTTTGAACCTTCACGATACCGAGCACTTCGCCAGGCTTATAGATGGAGTGCATCGTGTATTGGGAAAAGGCATAATCAAACATGCGCGATACTTCATTGTTCCGCGTCTTGGTGTCCGGAGCCCCCATGACAACCGCTACAGCGCGCAGCCCGTCCCGTTTGGCCGTTGCCGATAAACAGAACTTGGCTTCGGACGTATACCCGGTTTTCAATCCGTCCGCGCCCGTGTAAAACCGCACCAGCTTGTTCGTATTGACCAGCCAGAACGGTTTCTCCGAATCTTTGCGCAAGTAATCCTGATAAGCGCCGGTATATTTGGTGATCTGGTCGTATTTCAGCAATTCCCTGCTCATGACCGCTATGTCATGGGCCGATGTATAATGATTCTCTGCAGGAAGTCCGTTGCAGTTCACGAAATGCGTATCTTTCATCCCCAGCTCCGCCGCTTTCTCGTTCATCATTTTCACGAAGCCTTCTTCCGAGCCGGCAATCTTCTCCGCCATCGCAACGGAAGCATCATTGCCCGACGCCATGGCAATGCCTTTGAGCATCTCGTCCACGGTCATTTCCTCGCCGGGCTCAAGAAAAATCTGGGATCCGCCCATGGATGCCGCATATTCGCTGGTGCGCACCTTATCGGTCAACTTCAATTGTCCTTCATCGATGGCTTCCATCGTAAGCAGCATCGTCATTACCTTGGTGATGCTTGCCGGAGGCAGCTTATCATGGCTGTTTTTCTCGTAAATAATGGTTCCGGTATCCGCATCCAGCAATATAGCGGAACGGGCACTTGGCGCCAGCTCCTCTTGAGATGATCCTCCGCCGGGTTTGCTATTTTCTTCCGCATAACTTGGTACAGCCGCACTGGACAATCCCACGGCTAGAACCAGGAATCCAGCGATTAACGCTTTTTTCACTTCCGTCCCCTCCTGACATTCGTAATGGCATCCCGCTGTGCGCGGGTCTGCTATTCATTGTCGTCAGGTTGAAAACAAATTATTCCAGTATTTTACGGAAAATTGTTGCCATTCATCTAAAAGGACATAACAAAGAGGCTGGGCTTTTCGCAGATTTACATCTGCAAGAAGCCCAGCCTCATGCTAATATCCATTACATTTTGGGAATGATGGCCATAACGAGCGCCAGGAATTTCTCACGTACCTTCTCCGCTGTTTCCATCACTTCGTCATGGGAAAGCGGTTGATCCAGTATGCCCGCTGCCATGTTGCTGATGCAGGAGATGCCCAGCACCTCAAGCCCCGCATGCCTTGCGACGATGACCTCGGACACGGTGGACATGCCTACCGCATCCGCACCAAGCGTGCGCAGCATGACAATCTCAGCCGGCGTTTCATAAGTAGGTCCCAGCAAACCCGCGTAAATCCCTTCTCTCAGCACGATGCCCTGACCCACGGCGACTTCTTTTGCCAATTGGCGAAGTTGACGGCTGTAAGCCTGGGACATGTCCGGGAAGCGCACGCCAAGCGCCGGATCGTTAGGCCCGATTAACGGGTTGGTTCCTGTCATGTTCAGATGATCGGAGATCAGCATGAGGTCGCCCGGCTCAAAGGACGTGTTGATGCCGCCGGCCGCATTGGTAACGAGCAGGCTCTTTACGCCCAGCTCCTTCATGACGCGTACCGGAAAAGCCGTTACTTCCGGGCCGTAGCCTTCGTACATGTGGAAGCGACCCTTCATCAGGACGACAGGCCGGTCGTGGATCGTGCCCAGCAGCAGTTCGCCTTCATGTCCTTCCACCGTCGATACGGGAAAATGAGGAATGTCCGTGTAAGCGATCGAAACCGGATTCTCAATCAATTCCGCCAGCACGCCGAGCCCCGAGCCCAAAATCAGGCCGACCTCGGGCTGGACGCCATTCTGCCCTCGTATGTATGCTGCTGCTTCCTTAATGCTTTGCTGATGGACTGAACTCATATTCATACCTCTCCTATTCTGATAATAAATTGTAGATCCTAGAGCCGGTAAGTCCGCCCTATGATCTCGGATGATAATGATCGTATACTTCCTTCATGCTTTTCTTGGCAGATTGATACATCCCGGTTGTGGACAATGCCGAGTGTCCCAGCATCTCCTGAACCGAACGCAAGTCCGCGCCGTTCCCCAGTAAATGCATGGCAAACGAATGCCGAAGGGTATGCGGCGTGATGTCCTCGTCAATATCGGCAAGCTTGCCATACTTTTTAATAATTTTCCAAAAACCCTGCCGTGTCAAGCGCGTTCCCAGCGAATTCAGGAATAACGCGTCTTCACCGGCATCCCTCATCAGCTTGTCCCGCATATCTCGCACATACAATGCAACGCTCTCGGCTGCAATGGGAGTGATCGGCAGAATACGCTCCTTCCCACCGGAAACCGCGCAGCGTAAAAAGCGCATCTCCAACTGGATGTCATGGACGGACAGATTCACCAATTCCGAGACCTTGATGCCCGAAGCGTACAGCAGCTCAAGCATCGCTTTGTCCCTGGCGCCCTGCGGGGTACCGGAATCGGGAGCCGACAGCAGCTTGTCCACCTGCTCCACGGTTAGCGACTTCGGCGGCTTCCGTTCCGGCTTCGGATTATCCAGCAGCTGGGTCGGATCCTGTACAATAACGGCTTGACGCACCAAATACTGAAAAAAGGAACGCAGGGAAGCCGTGCATCGAAGCAGGCTCGATGCCGCCTTCCCCTGCTGCCTCAGCCTTCCCACATACAGCCCGAGCAGCGTTCGATTCACCTCACGCGGATGGGTGACCTCCCTTTCAGCTGCAAATGCAAGGAATCCTTGAAGGTCGGCCCGATACGATGCTATCGTGCTTCGGGACAGTCCCTTCTCGTCCTCCAGATATTGTACATATTCGTCCAGATATGGTTTCATGATCTTTTGCTCCTATTCCCGCGGCCCTTTGCAAGCACGATCACTCTCCGTACCAGTAATACAATCGGAGACGCTCGGCCGGCGAATAACGGGAGTCCATGGTGCTCTCCGGCTGAAAAGCCTTTACCGCTTGACCCGAAGGCGCACGGTAAGGATCTACTGGTGTTAGCCAATCGCCTACCCATCCCAGCACGAAGTAAAAAAACATGGTCAACACGGCAAACATCGAAATAAAACGGATCAGTGAGCCTATTTTTCGAATAGATATAATCACTGGCAGCGCCTCTCTTTCACATGGCATCGATCGCTCAATTGAAAGCGGGTATTGCGGGTATCATTTCACGTAAAGCCTATGATACAAGCTGCAGGATTATGACGGCATCCCTCTTATCTCCGATCAGCCATTGGGCCCGGCGGTTATTCTGAAGAATAAAAAAACGTCTAATCGACGTACTTGGATGATGTAAAAGTATAAATTGTGCTTAAAAGTGAACGATACGATAATCGTGCATGAACCGCCTAATATAGTTAATTATCTAAAAAGCCCTCCCGGCTTACCGCCGTAGAGGGCTGCCGTGATGATCATCACTGCGGTTTGTTGAAAGATATAAAATTAGGATTTGTCCTGGTCATTCTTGCCCTTCTCTTTGCAACGGTAGCATATGCCATGGAAATCAAGCCGGTGGTCATGAACGGTAAAGTTGAATTCTCGCTCTAACCGCTCTTCCAACGGACCGAGCCAATCCTCGCGTATTTCATCCATGCTTCCACATTGAGTACATATCAAATGATGATGGTGATGCTTCGAAGTATCCGTCCGCAAGTCGTAACGGGCGACACCATCGCCAAAATTTATCTTCTCTACAACATGAAGCTCACTGAGCAGCTCTAGGGTACGGTACACGGTTGCCAGACCGATCTCCGGAGCCTTCTCTTTCACGAGCATAAATACATCCTCTGCGCTAAGGTGGTCGTCTTCATTTTCCAACAATACGCTTACCGTGGCTTCCCGTTGGGGCGTTAATTTGTATCCTTGGGATTGTAGCTGCTGCTTAATTTTGTCGATCCGCGCTTCCATCGTTTCCCTCCCCCTTGGAAATCACTGCACGTTATTGTTCACTTCCTTCATTATAGGGGGATTTGACAAACAAAGTCAAACGGTTTTGCTTTATGGAAAAATTCGCGGATTACAGCAACATGGGCGTAACCCAGCGCATCATGGCGGGGGTTACCCAGGTTTCAAAGGAAGCGACCCCGAGCGTCAGCATGACCATGAAAAATGTCAGCATGGCATACGAAGCAAAAGGCTTCATCATGCTGCCTCCCCGATTCATGATAAATCGGTCCCTGATAATGTATAGAGAGAAGGTTATCGCCGCTACACTGCACATCATGAGCACGGGGATGATGAGCAAATTTTGCGGTGCAATCGACACCAGGGCGAACAGCAGACCTTTCCATGAATACTGTCCCACCAGATAACCGACCGTAAACCCGATGAGAACCCCTTTTAGAAAATCCAATATCAATATTCCGGGGAGCCCGATGACGGACAATCCCAGAATCCATATCAAACCGATCCATTTCAGATGCAGGGCTGCGATGCTCCAGTAAGAAGACTGACTCATGGATTCTCCACCGTCCTGCACGTTAACAAAAAAGTGGTTTAAATAGCGGGCCATTTCCTGCTGCTGCTCCAATGAAAGCGCATTGACCATCAACGCTCCAAACAGCACGCCCACTAAAAACAAGACGCCTACAAACACATAGAGCATCGTCTGATCCTTAAAGGCCTGGCGGAATGATTGCATAGAATAGAGTCTCCTTTCTGTGTCTCTACTCTACTCTATGACAATCGTCAGCCTTGTATGACCTGCTTGGTTGAAAGAGTTGACCCAATTTACCGGAGCACCTTCCCGTAAGAGCCTCCGCCGCCAGCCGATAAGGGCAGCGTCCCATTCCGGGCCATCACGATGCTTGCCGCGAGTCCCTCGCCGGCAACGGCCGCCAGCTCGGCTTCCGTGGCCTGATGAAGGATATTCATTTCGGTGCCGAATGCGTCAAGCAGCTTCGACATGGAGGACTTCCCAAGACCCGGGATGAACTCTAGCGGAACCTGGTAGTGATACGAAGGTCGGCTCTCTGGCACCACGGGCTCCGTGCGGTCAGCGATGTTAAGAATTCGGTCGAACACCCCTTGAACCAGCTTGGTGCTTCCGCAGTACGGGCATCGCACCAAATCATGAATGTCGCTCCCTTCATCCAGAATGCTGTCGCATCCCACGCAATAGGTGCGATGGTATTTACCCAGTCTGGGATTCAGCCCATAGTTCGCACTGATTCTTCTCCCGTTGCTAGCCTGAAGCGCTTGGCGAAATTCTGCGAATGAAGGCTTGGCCATGTCGATCCGGTTGTATTCCCTGCCGATCTTCCCGAGGGAATGCGCATCCGAATTGGTCAAAAAGGAATAGGCATCCAGCTCGCTAATACGTCCTGCCATCGAGGAATCGGCGCTGAGCCCAAGCTCGATGCCCGCGATCCCGTTCAGATCGAACACCTCGCTCATACGGTCAGCCATGCTGCCGTAAAGCCCCTTATGGGGCGTAAAGACATGAGCGGGTATCAGCAGCCCGCCGCGTGCCGTAATCTCTTGCTGCAGTTCCAGCGGACTGACATAGATGCGCTGGGAACTCAGCTGGACGTTTTTCATATATCCGGCCATCCAGCCGGTGAACTCCTGCATCGTGCTCAGGTCGGGAAAATAAGCCAGCACATGGGCCGCGCCTCGGCCGCTTTCACGTATTTCAATCTCGCTGCCAAGCAGGATTACCGTATCCCGGTACGCAATTCCGCCCCCGTCGATCTCCTGCATGACGCCGCTGTCCAAACACTGCAGAATGTCTTCCTGCACCGAAGGAGAATGGCAATCGATGATGCCGATCATCTGAATGCCTTTCCGCTCCGAAGCTTCGACGGCTATATTTTCAAAGGTCAGGTTGTTGCTTGCGCTTATTTTCACAGCTTGCCCGCTGCTTGTGCGACCGATATGAATATGCATGTCGCAGTAATAGGACTGAAGCTTCCCGGCAGAGACGTTTTCGTCAGGATGCTGCATGTCAGATCTTACCCGTCAGGCTGTACATATTCCAAGCATAGACGGCGAGAATGGTTTTGGCATCGCTGATTCTCTCCTCTTGGATGAGTGAGTACGCTTCTTCCAGCGAAATTTCCATCATCTCTATGAACTCGTCCTCATCGGGATTCATGTCGCCTCCGACCAGATCCTCTGCCAGGTACAAGTGAATGATCTCATCGGCAAACCCCGGAGATGTATAGAAGGAATGCAGTTTTCGGATCGAACCGCATGTATAACCGGTTTCCTCCTGCAGTTCACGCTTGGCCGCTTCAAGCGGATCTTCCCCCCGCTCCAGCTTGCCGGCAGGGATTTCAACCTCACAGCGCCCAAGGGGCTGACGAAATTGATTGACGGCCAGCATTTTATCGTCTTTTAACGCAAGCACCGCTACGGCGCCGGGATGTCTGACAACCTCACGGGTTGCCGTCTGCCCATCGGGCAGTGTCACCGTATCGACCTGCAGCGATATAATTTTCCCTTCAAAAATAGATTGGGTGGACAAGGTGGTTTCTTCCAGCAATTTATCCGATGCTTCACGGGTCTTACTGCCGATATCGCTCACAAAATGACCTCCTTTGTTTAAAAACGGCATGGCGGACCATGCTAGTGCATAAGGTGTATTATATCAAAATTACCAAGAAAGAAGGAAGCCGCCCATGAAAAGCTACAAAGGTGACCATTCGATACATTTGGTAGGACAGGCCTGGCAGATCCGGATTATGCTGAAGCAATGGCAGCAGCAATGGGGATCGGAAACGAAGATTATGGATATTATTTCTAAGTCTTCTAAAAATATTTACGAAAACAGATCGAAAAATTAGTTCTCGAGACCTGTTTTTCGACTTTTTTCTATTTTTTTCGAATACGGACCATGACCTTTTCGCCTATTAGGGTGTTATATATCATTGGGAGGCTTCGACATGCGACAACTACCTATTATTGAAACCGATCCGATTACAAATCCACCTTCAACTGAATATGAGCGCGGAAAAATGGTACAAAAAAACGCGGGTATCTTGAGAAGGCTCTGAAGAGCTTCAAGGATGCTGCACAATCCGCAACAACCGATACGACGAGCTCGGGATGGAAGGAAGTAGATTTAAGCTGGCTTGAGTACGGGCTAGTAAGCATGCGAATGCGTTCCTACGGCAAAGCCGAGGAGGCTTTCAGAACCGTCGTGCTTCATTCCGGTGCCCACGCCCAAGAGGCGCTGAATCAATGGGCCGCACTCCTGCTTCTGCAAGGAATCCCGGATCAAACCATATGCGAACGGCTCTTGAACGAAACAAGCAGCTTTCCGGCATCCAATATCATGGTTGGCAGGTCTTTATATTATATCGGGGCTTACCCGTTTGCCTCCCGCTGCTTTGCTGAGCAGGGAAGTTTATATTCCGATACCTGTATCATGTACGTGACTTGCCTCATCATGACAGGTCAAACCTCTGAAGCCATGCACTTCATTGACAGTTACCTTCGGGATTCCATCCGTCAGCCGCGGGAACTGCCGCGTCCGCAAGGATCCGAGATGGCTCAGCTAAGCCGAATCCGGCAGCTCTGCGAGTGGAGCGTCCAACATTCGCTGCCTGACCGATTCATCGCCATGTCGGAGGCTTTGGAATTAGCTCGCACCGCCATATCGCTCAAAATGATCTCCATCGCCGAACATCTGCTTGCCGATAGCGGCGAACGTGCTTATTATGCTCTTATCTGTTTTCTTTATGAGGAAGGCTACAGGGGGCAGGCAATTTCAAAGTTGCATCAATTGGAAGCGCTGCCTCTCCAGGATCAAGACAGCTACAGCTTCAAGGTATGTTTCATAGCGGCTGAGCATTTGTATGATCTGGGTAATTATGACGAGGCCGCATCCATGCTTGAGCAGCTCAGGCTCGCTTCTCCCGGGCATACGGAGGCTCGCTTCGGCGAAGCCGCTTGTTATTTGCAGTCCGCGTTGATTTCCCTTTCCGCCCGTCTGGAGGAGAGTTATTCCTCTGCATCGGCAAGGAAGGAAATCGAGTTATACCTCGACAACATTAATGCCGCATTGCATGTTGTCGAGAGTACGAACTGGCATACCACCTGGACGCCTGCCCAAAAAAGGGTAGAGACCTCCCCGACGATGTCATTCCTGAATTAGCTGCATATAAAAGGCCCGCTGCGGACATCCAGCATCCGCAGCGGGCTTTATTTCATCCTCATCATCGACTACGCTTTGGCCGTTTCCTGGATAATTCCAACCACGATCTGCGCCGCCTTTACCAAATCAGAAGCTTGAATACGCTCCTGCGTGGTATGAATGTCTTGATATCCAATCGCCAGATTGACGGTTGGAATGCCGAGGCCGTTAAAAATATTGGCATCACTGCCGCCGCCGGACCGGAATGTGCGGGTCGGCAAACCCAATCCGCCGATGGCCCGCTGCGCAAGCTGAACGACCTCGTCATGCTCATTGAAGCTGAAGGCCGGATAAACGATCTCGCTAATGAACTCGCAATTGGCATTGTATTCACGAACCGTGGTTTCAAGCGCTTCACGCATATCATTCACTTGCTTATCGACCTTTTCCTGAACGATGCTGCGTGCTTCGGCATCGATCTGAACAAAGTCGCACACGATATTCGTAGCGCCTCCGCCCTGGAATTTGCCGATGTTAGCCGTGGTCTCCTTATCGATGCGTCCGAGCTTCATTTTGGCGATGGCTTTGGACGCGACTTGAATGGCACTGATGCCGTCCTCCGGATTTACGCCGGCATGGGCAGACTTGCCTTTAATAATCATTTTGATCTTCGCCTGGGTCGGGGCGGCAACTGCGATCGAACCTAACTCCCCGTTGGAATCCAGCGCAAAGCCGATATCCGCATCCAAAACATCGGGATTCAACGCCCGCGCTCCGACCAGCCCCGATTCCTCGCCTACCGTAATGACAAACTGGATTTGCCCGTGCGGTATGTTATTTTCCTTAATGACCCGAATGCCTTCCAGCAAAGCGGCGATGCCGGCTTTGTCGTCCGCCCCGAGGACGGTCGTTCCGTCGCTTCGGATCCAACCGTCATCGCCCAGAGTCGGTTTGATGCCTTTCCCGGGTGTTACGGTATCCATATGGCAGGTAAAAAGCAGCTTTGGCGCATGCTGGGCCGCCTCGTCCGCTTTCCAGGTAATAATCAGATTGCCTGCTCCGTGCCCCGTCTTTTCCTTGGCATCGTCTTCTATGATTTCGAAACCGAAACCGGAAAATTTATGCTGGAGAACTTTCGAGATCTCTTCTTCATGTTGGGTTTCGCTATCCACTTGAACCAGTTCCATAAACTCTTGAATGATACGCTCTTCTGAGATCACTGGACTTCCCTCTCTTTCGCAGATACGATACAATGTCTGTATATCCATATCTCAACTAAATGATGCTGCTGCATGTATGTTCATCATTAAACTTATTCTAAAGGAGTTACACAATGCAACGTAAAAAGTGGTTTCGAATTGTGATCTATCTCATGCTGATTGCCATGGTAGGATCAACGCTTCTGGTTATCCTGGAGCCTTTGTTCCTTCGCTAACGCCAATACGCTACGCTAGGCAGCGAAGTTATGACAGCCAGTGAGCCTCATATGGAAATACCCGGGTGAAGTAAGGCACGATCTCCCGGGCTACTTCCTCTACCTCGAACTTCCGCCCCGTGCAATCCTCCAGTGAAGTGACGCCGAATTCCTGAATGCCGCATGGAATAATGCCCGAGAATCCCGCATCCGCGATCCCGGATTTAATGTTAAACGCAAAGCCGTGGCTTGTCACAAACCCGCGATGCTGGCGGCATTTGTTGAATTTCACGCCGATGGCGCAGATCTTCGAATCGCCTACCCATACACCGGTGTACTCGGGTTTTCGGCCTGCTTCGATGTCGTAGGATGCCAAGTAATCGATGATGACCTGCTCCACGTCGCGCAGAAACCCGTGGAGGTTCAAATTCTTGCCGCCATCCAGCAGCAACAGCGGATACCCGACAAGCTGTCCGGGACCATGATATGTAATATCTCCGCCGCGATCGATTTCAAACAGGCCGATGCCCTGTTTCTCCAATTCCTCTTTGCTTAGCAGCAGGTGCTCCGGATGCCGCTGCGACCCCATCGTATAGGTCGGAGGATGTTGGAGGAGCATCAGACTCTCGTGACGCTCTCCCTGATCGATGGCGGAAACATAGTTTTTTTGAAGCTCCCAAGCCATGCCGTAATCCACAATCGGCGTATACGATACATCTAACGGTTTGTTCATGTGCTAACGCCTTCTTTCATAGGGTTCAAAGCCAACCGATGAATCCCCTTCGATTGACTTGATATGAATAACGTCTGCGAACTTCTTCGAAAAGAAACAGTCCGCAGATCATGCTAGCAGACGTTGATTAATAGAGCTTCGTATCCAGGGTGTAGCCTTCCAGATTGTCTTTGACGCGCTGGAGGAATCGCCCGCAGATCACCCCGTCCAAAATCCGATGATCCAGGGACAAACACAGGTTTGCCATGGAGCGAACCGCGATCATGTCATTGATGACCACCGGCTTTTTCACGATGGATTCAAATGTCAGAATCGCAGCCTGCGGATAATTGATGATCGGATAGGACAGTATCGAGCCGAAGGACCCCGTATTGTTAACCGTAAAGGTACCGCCCTGCATATCGTCCAGCTTCAGCTTGCCTTCACGTGTCTTGCGCGCTAGATCCTCGATCTCTCTCGCAAGGCCCGCAATATTCTTTTGATCGGCACGATGGATGACCGGCGTCAGCACGGAATCCTCCGTTCCGACGGCCAAGGACAGATTGATATCGCGCTTCACCACGATTTTATCCACGGCCCAGAACGAATTCATGATCGGATAATCTTTAATGGCGTTCACTACGGCTTTTAGCAAAAAGGCCAGATAGGTTAAATTAACCCCTTCCTTGCGCTTGAACTCATCCTTCAATTGATTGCGCAGCAGCACGATGTTGGTCACGTCGACTTCGATCATCGTCCAGGCATGCGGTATTTCCGTAACGCTTTGACGCATGTTTCGGGCAATGGCATTCCGCATCGGCGTTACATCAATGAAGTATTCCGATCTTCCGCCTTCCATGCCCTCCACTTCAATGGTCGGAATTTTCGGCGATTCCGTCAAATGCAGCCCCGAATGGCGCACATCCGGAATGGCTGTGCCCAGAGGAGGCGACGGTTCCGCAGGCGTCTGATGCTGCAGACCTTGAAACGGCGAAGTCCCGCTCGGCTGCACTGCTTCTCTTTGCGCTTGCGTGCTAGAGAAAGACGCCGATCCGGCAGGAGCGCCTTGGCCTTGGCCTTGGGCTGCCCCCCCTTTTTCGATATAAGCCAATACGTCCTTACGGGTTATTCTTCCGCCCATGCCAGATCCCTGCACCTTCGAAAGATCGATCTGATGTTCCGCAGCCAGCGTCTGCACGGCAGGCGAGTAACGGAAACGCATCGAGCCTTCCTCGCTGCCTGCACCCTGCTGCGGACTCGCCGAAGCTGCTGCAGCCGGCTGTGGCGAAGGCGCAGTCCCTTCTCCTGAAGCGACCGCGATCCGGCAAATAATATCGCCAACATTGACGGTTTGGCCTTCCTGGGCAAGAATATCGCCCATGACGCCGTCCAGGGTGGATGGAATCTCGGCATTGACTTTATCGGTGATCACTTCACAGATCGGTTCGTATTGCTCAATGAAATCCCCGGGCTTCTTCAGCCACTTGGCAATGGTCGCCGAAACAAGGGATTCTGCCAGCTGAGGCATCGTAACATCGGTCAATTTCTGATTTTCGGACATGCTCACAACTCCCTGTTCTTAATAAAGCGCCAATTGACGCATGGATTCTTTGACTTTGTCCTTGTTAAGCATAAAGAATTTCTCCATCGGCGGACTGATTGGCATAGCCGGCACGTCAGGACCGCATAGGCGCATGATCGGAGCATCCAAATCGTACAAGCAGTGCTCCGCTATGATCGCGGATACTTCCCCGCCAACGCCGCCGGTCTTGTTATCCTCGTGCACGATCAGCACTTTCCCCGTTGCCCGGGCTGCGGCGATAATCGCGTCCCGGTCCAGCGGCTGTATGGTACGCAGGTCCAGCACATGCGCGCTGATGCCTTCTTCCTTCTCAAACTCTTCAGCAGCCTGCATGACGAAATGCAGCGGCAGGCTGTAGCTGATCACCGTAATATCCGAGCCTTCGCGCAGCAGGTTCGCTTTACCGATCGGGACAACGTAATCGTCGTCCGGCACATCGCCGGTAATCAGCTTATAGCATTTCTTGTTCTCGAAGAACAGAACCGGATCCGGGTCGCGGATCGCCGCTTTCAGCAGCCCTTTTGCATCATAGGCCGAGTACGGCGCAACGATTTTCAATCCCGGCGTTCCGAAGAACACCGATTCCGGGCACTGGGAATGATACAAGCCTCCGAATATTCCGCCTCCGATCGGCGCGCGGATCACGACGGGGCAGCTCCAATCGTTATTGGAACGATAGCGGATTTTCGCCGCTTCGCTAATAATCTGGTTGGTTGCCGGGAACATGAAGTCCGAATATTGCATCTCGGCAATCGGCTTCATGCCGTACATGGCTGCACCAATAGCCACGCCGGCAATCGCGGATTCCGCGAGCGGGGTATCGAGCACCCTCATTTCGCCGAATTGATCCATCAAGCCCTTGGTGGTAGTAAACACGCCGCCTTTGACGCCCACGTCCTCGCCTAACACGAATACGGAGTCGTCACGCTCCATTTCTTCCTTCATGGCCAGGCGTATTGCATCGATATATTCCATTACCGCCATCTCTTACGCGCCTCCTTCAGCATCGGCATATACGTGAAGAAGCGTATCTTCAGGCTTCGGAAACGGAGCCAAGTCTGCAGATTCCGTCGCTTCTTTGATCTCCAGGTTTAACTGCGCGATCAAATCCTGATCGCGTGCTTCGTCCCAGAGCCCGCAGTCGATCAAATAGTTCTTGAAACGGGCGACGCCGTCTTTCTTCCAGTTCTCTTCAACCTCTTCTTTAGTCCGGTACGCCAAATCGTTATCCGATGTGGAATGTGGAGACAAACGGTACATCATGGATTCGATCAACGTTGGTCCTTCCCCTCGGATCGCACGTTCCCGGGCTTCCTTCACGGCCGCGTAAACTTCCAGAGCGTCGTTGCCGTCCACTCGAACACCCGGAAAACCGTACCCGAGCGCGCGGTCGCTGACCTTACCGCTAATCTGTTTATGAAGCGGAACCGAAATAGCATATTGGTTATTCTCGCACATGATAATGACGGGGAGCTTGTGAACGCCGGCAAAGTTGCAGCCTTCATGAAAATCGCCCTGATTGCTCGAGCCTTCGCCAAACGTAACAAACGATACAAAATCCTTCTTCTGCATCTTCGCAGCAAGCGCGAAACCTACGGCATGCGGAACCTGGGTCGTTACAGGGCTGGAGCCGGTCACGATCCGCAGGCGTTTACTGCCGAAGTGGCCCGGCATCTGCCGACCGCCGCTGTTCGGATCCTCGGCCTTGGCAAAAGCCGACAGCATTAATTCGCGAGGCGTCATGCCAACCGCCAATACGAATCCGTAGTCGCGGTAATAAGGTAGAAAATAATCTTTCTCCCGGTCGAGGGCAAAGGCAGCAGCAACCTGACATGCCTCCTGCCCGATTCCGGAAACGTGAAAATTAATTTTGCCCGCACGCTGCAGCAGCAGATTGCGCTCATCGAATTTTCGCGCCAGCACCATATATTTGTACATGTCCAGCACTTGTCCGTCGGTCAGTCCAAGCTGCTCATGCCTATTGTTGTTTGCCGTAACCGTTTCATGTTCTTTCATGGAGATCCCTCCTTTATGTGAGCCATGACTTCAGGCTTGATCCGCCTCGCAACCTGAGTTTGAGGCATATTAGATCAAGTATTAAAACCTGGTACTAAGACTTGGCTTAATGATATTATAATCCCTTTCTCGGCAAAAAGAAATGAGGGATTCCACAAAAGAATATCCTCATTCCTACAAACCGATCGCTCGTCCATCCACGGCAAGCATCGCTTCGCCGATGATTTCGGATAATGACGGATGGGCGTGGACCGCCGTGCCGACTTCCCATGGGGTCGCATCCAGCACTTGTGCAAGAGCCGCTTCGCCAATGAGCTCGGTTACGTGCGGACCGATCATATGCACGCCCAGAATATCCTGCGTCTTCTGATCGGCAATGACTTTTACGAACCCTTCCTTTGTTCCGTGGATCAAAGATTTGCCGATCGCCGAAAACGGGAATCTGCCGATCTTGATCTCATGTCCGCGTTCTTTCGCCTGCTTCTCCGTCAACCCGACGCTGGCTACCTCATGACGGGTGTAAATACAGCGCGGGATCCATTCGCTGCGGTAGACCTCCGTATTCTCGCCTGCCAGATGGTTCACGGCAGCAATCCCTTCATGGCTGGCCGCATGCGCAAGCTGAAGTCCCCCGATGCAATCGCCGATCGCGTAAATATGGGGCTCCGTTGTTTGCATATTCCCGTTCACGGCAATGATGCCGTTCTCCACGCGAACATCCGTATTCTCAAGTCCGATATTCTCGGTATTGCCCACTCTTCCGACAGAGAGCAGCAGCTTGTCCGCTGACAACGTTCTTGTGTCATCCTTATGCTCGATTGCGATGGACACGCTTTGATTCCCGATCTCACAGCTGTCGGTTAATAGCTTTATGTTCGTGATAACCTCTACGCCCCTGGCGCTGAGCATCTTCGACAGCTCGCGTCCGATCTCCTCATCCTCCGAAGGCAGCAAATGGGATGAAGCTTCCACAATCGTGACCTGAACTCCGAAATCATTCAGCATCGAAGCCCATTCCACCCCGATTACGCCGCCCCCCACGATAATAATGGATGAGGGAAGCTCATCCAGCTGAAGCGCATGGTCGCTAGTCAATATATGTATGCCGTCAGGCTCTAATCCCGGTAAATGACGCGGACGCGATCCGGTCGCAATGATCAGGTGGGTGGGAACCACGGTTTCCATCTCGCCATCCGGAAGCTCAACCGCTACGGCCCCGCTGCGCGGAGAGAAAATGGACGGGCCGATAACTCTCCCTTTTCCCTGCACAACGGTGATTTTATTTTTACGCATCAAATATTGGACGCCCTGGTGCAGCTTCTCCACAATGCCGTCCTTCCGTTTCTGCACTTTGTTAAACGATAGACGGACTCCCTCCGTCTCGATTCCATAGCTCTCGCTATCCTTCATTTCCGCATAAAGCTCGGCGCTTCGAAGCAATGCTTTGCTCGGAATGCACCCGCGATGCAAGCAGGTCCCTCCCAATTTGTCCTGCTCGATGATAACCACATGTTTACCGAGCTGGGCTGCACGGATGGCTGCAACATATCCACCGGTACCTCCGCCAAGAATTGCTACATCACATGTTATAGCCACAAACGGCACCTCCATCATAAGTCCAGTTATACACTTTCATTGTACTCTCTTTTTTTCGGATTACAAAATCGTCATCCATAATCGAAATAGACATCCCCTTATGAAAAAGGTATGATAAACGGTAGTTTAATACATCAGTCGCAGGAAGGAATCTTCTATGAAAATGTTAATTTCCCGCTTTATTGCCATCTTGATTTTGGTTATTCCGGGTTTTATGGCAATGAAGGGTTTCTTGATGATGAAGGATGCGGTTTTTCTATATATTGCCGTGCATGGGGACGACAACGTGGCGAACCCCGCTTTCGGTTGGCTTTCTTTTCTTGGCGGACTGGCCCTGTTCGTCATCGGCATCGGTTTCCTAGGCGGCTGGATTCTGTTCCGCGACCGCAAACGGAATTACGTCGGTCCGAGATTCAAAAAGAAGCGCCCGGCAACAAAATCAGGAACCCCGTCCAAAAGCTGATTCACCCATACAAAACAAACACCGGGGAGCGCTCCCCGGTGTTTGTTTGTTTTGGCCCAAGTTGTTATTCCATGAGGGCGTCCTTCAATTTACTCGACATCCTTGTTTCTTTGGAGGCCGCTTTTAAGGCGGTTCTCCGCAGATTGACATTCTGTCTCGTTAAAGCTTCGATTTCTTCATACATCGCATGGATTAACGTCAGGGCATCCGGAGGTAAACCTCCCTTGGATTCCGCCTCCTGTATACGCTCTTTCCATGCTTCCATCTTGTCGCTCATGCTGATCTTCCTTTCAGGGCAATTCCCTATTTTCCGTCTTCAACCCCATGCTTCTTACGCCTGTATCATTAACGAACCTTCAAATCGGCGGACAATTCGGCAATCAATTTCGGCATCCAGTCGTGCAGATCCCAAAATTTAAATCCGGCGGCTGCCGCTTTGGCATGATCCATCGTCCAATCTCCCGGAATGCCGAACGGAGACATGTGATCCGGTGCCGCCGATGACTGGAGCGGTGCCGTCCTTCCGATTTCCTGCTGGATCAAGCCCATCATTTCCCGTACCGAAATCGTGCCGCTCG